>CAZZXW010000123.1:0-8491 GCA_964658095.1 uncultured Parafilimonas sp.
GGGCCTTGTTCCTGCCTGTTGCGGTAATTAATGCCATTATTAAATCAAATGAAGAACCCGGTTATTAATATATTACTGGCAAGTTATAACGGTGAAAAGTTTATTACTGACCAGATTCAAAGCATACTAAATCAAACATACAAACACTGGCAGCTTTATATACGTGATGATGGTTCTGCAGATAATACATTAAGCATTATTAATAAGTACCAAACAAGTGATGCAAGAATACATTTAGTAACTGATAATCTTGGAAACCTGGGAAGTGTTCAAAATTTTAACGCATTGCTTCAGCAAAAACATAATACTGATTATATTATGTTTTGTGATCAGGATGATGTTTGGCTACCTTCTAAAATTGATGATACTTTACAGGAAATGATGGCACTTGAAAAAGAATATACATCTAACTCGCCTTTGCTTGTGCATACTAATTTTATATACGTTGATTCAAATCTTAAACCAATCGAATCAAAAAAAAATTTTCAGCCTACTGTTATTCAAGACCCGATTCTTTCAAATGTACTTTGCCAGAATTCAGTTTACGGTTGCACAATGATGATTAATAAAAAACTTGCTGAAGTAACCGGTAACATACCAGTGGAAGCAGAAAATCATGATTACTGGCTTGCATTAGTAGTAAGTGCTTTTGGTAAAATAGCTTACTTAAACAAAAGAACGCTTTTGTACAGGCAACATACCAAAAATCTTTCTACCCAGTTTGATTTCAATTCATTTTCAAAACGCTTTAAAAGAATAATAATTGATAAAAAGAATTTTGAGGATGTTAAAGGGAAAATTATAATGGCAAATGTTTTTAAGAAAATTTATTACGCGACGCTTAATGACAGTGATAAAAAGTTTGTAGATGATTTTATAAATTTTTCAAGAAGCAAAAGCTTGACACTGCTCATCCGTAACTTAAGAAACGGACTTCGGCGGCAAACGTTTAATCAAACTTTGTTATTTTATTTAACCCTTCTTTTATCAAAAAGAAATCAATTCATTAATAGCATGGCGTTGTTATTGATTATTTTTGTTTTTGTATGAAGAAGGGAAGGATTTTATTAAATGCCTGCATGTACACTAAAAACCCGCCTGGTGTAGGAATTAATACGAGGGAAGCATACAATGCACTTACAAAGCGTTTGGATACAAATAATCTGGAGTACAATGTATTTGCTTATTCGGCGGAAGGTTTAAAAACACCGCAGGCAGTTTCAATTATAAAATTACCCACACCTTTAGAATTTTTGTTTAAACGCTTCATTTCAATACACCGCTTAATATGGAACATTTTTTACCTGCCATTGATTGCAAAAAATTATGATCTTGTTTATTCATTTACAAGCTACGGAAGCCCGTTTATAAAGAATCAGGTTATTACTATTCATGATTTAATTTGCTTTCAATATCCTAAACAAAATAAATTTCAATACATCTATTTTAAATTTCTTTTGCCTTATATAATTAAGTCTTGCAAAAAAATTGTTGTTATTTCTGAATTTACAAAACAAGATGTAATTAAACACTTAAAAGTAAGTGCTGATAAACTTGAAGTGATCTATTGCGGGCATGATCATTTGACTGATACAAAAATTCCTACCAGTGAAGGTGATGTATTGGAATTAGAAACTATTACTAAAGGTAAGCCTTTCTTTTTTACAGCCGGTGCTTCTTACGGTCATAAAAATGTGGATAAGATAATTGAAGCTATGCAGGCTTTGCCGCAACATCTTTTACTTGTTACAGGCCCAAACAGTTCATATTACAATCAACTAAAAAAATCAGCAATAAAGAATAATTATAATAATATAGTTTTTCTGAACTATGTTTCTGACAGCTTTCTTAAGCTGCTTTATAAAAAATGTGTTGCAAATGTTTATATAAGTTCTTATGAAGGGTTTGGTTCTACGCCTTTGGAAGCTGCTTTGAATGATAAAATATCTGTTGTTTCAAATAAAAGCGTTTTGCCTGAAATATACAGCGATTCAGTAGTGTATGTTGATCCTGAAAATATAGAAGAAGTAAAAAACACACTTAAATACGTTGCTTCTTCAAACTTTAATGCTAATAAATATAAAAGCAAATTTCCCGGCTTGATTAAAAAATATAGCTGGGGCAATATGGCTGACGGAATTATGCATGTAATTGCTCAATGTTTAAATAGTAAGCAGTTAAATCAGCCATCATTCAAGCATCAAAAAAAATTTTCTTCAAATTATTGAATAGTGTTTAAAAATTTACCAACAACTTAATAGAATAGCGTTAAACCTTTTTCTAAAGCAGCGATCATTCAACACTAAAAAATATTTATGAATAATCTTTCCCTGCGTAAAAGAAATACAAGGCATTATTTAATTTTTTTGTTTGCGTTTTTATTTAAGATTACCGGATTTTCACAAGATGCATCTATAAAAAACGATGCAGTTGTATCTTACCTAAACGCAAACTTTGCTGATAAGATAACAAATGTTATTGTTGATAAAAATAATGTTACTGTTCAGGGAAATATTTCTGGCAGTGCAGAAGGTAACTATTTATGCGAGTTGCGCATGTTTGATGAAACAAAGATGAATAGCAATTCCTTCGCGTCTGTTACGCCAATAACTTCAACAAACTTCAATATTCAGTTAAAAAGATTTGCAAATGCTGATAGTGGAACATACGATAGGCTTTATTCAAGATGGATCATTGCCTCAAAACGAGGCAATAACTATCAGGAGCAATCGTATGCCCATTATGCAGAAGATATTGACCAGGCAGCAGTCCAATACTTACCCGAAGAAAAGCCTTCTGGCAAAAAAGGCATTGATGGCTTTTTCCAGGAAAGCCGTGAAGAAGATTTAAAGGATCTTGATCTTAAAAATGTAACAGTAAACATTACATTGCCACAGGTAATTAGCCTTGACGCAACCCAATACTCATATAAATTTGATGGCAGAACATATTATATGAACCCAAAAACTGTAGAGCATTACGATAGGGAATTTAAGCTTTGCAGTGATAACAATGTTTTTGTAACCGCAGTTATTCTCATCCAGGAAAATATTCCTCAAAATATAAAAGCTATTCTTGTACACCCCAATGCGAATGCAGGCGTTGAAAGTATGGCCAACCTTACCTCTCAGCAAGGGTTTGATTATTATGCAGCACTTATTGGTTTTTTGGCTGAAAGGTATAGCAGGCCTGATAAACAATTCGGCCGCATTTCAAACTGGATCGTTCATAATGAAGTTGACAACGGAGTGTACTGGGCAAATGCAGGTACGGCTAAAATGGAATCTTACACAGAATTTTATGATCGTTCAATGCGCACTGTTTATTATACAGCTCGTCAGTACAATCCTGCAGCAAAAGTTTTTATATCATTAACACACGGTTGGGCTGTTGCTGCTAAACCGGAGTTTTATGCTCCAAAACTGATGCTTGAATTATTTAATGATATGAGCAATAAACAAGGTGATTACGAATGGGGCGTTGCCTTTCATGCATATCCTGAAGATATATTTAACCCGGTTCCCTGGAATGATAAGGATGCGGTTATGAATATTAATACTACACATATCATTACACCAAAAAATATTGAATTGATTGACGGCTGGATGCGGACCCAATCTCATTTATACAGAGGGCAAAAAGTTCGTACACTTTTATTTTCCGAAGAGGGTGCTAATTCAAAATCTTATAGCCAGCAGGATATGCTTCAGCAGGCCGCAGTTATTGCCTATATGTGGAAGAAGTGTACACGTTTACCAAGTGTTGAAGCGTTCGACTATCATACACAGGCTGATAGTAGGAATGAACATGGATTAAAATTTGGCTTATGGACAGTTAAAGCGAACACAATAGCAACACCTGATCAAAAGAAAACTTCATGGTCTGTATATCAGAAAGCGGGAACACCTTCTGAAGATAGTGCCTTCGCTTTTGCGCTTCCAATAATTGGAGTAACTAACTGGTCGCAGGCTTTCAATCCAATCTCAGGTGATAACATGCCTTACACAGTTACCTTTAATGTTTCAAAAAATGGTAATGCTGCGGATGATGTATCAATTTATTTTGATGGTGAAATGCATAAACCTATAAACGGAAAGGCAATTTTTTATAACGTAGCCGGCATGTCTCAGAACAGAACTTATACTATTCAAAAAAACGGAAACACAATAAATACAGGCAATGTTACTGTTACTAAAAACCAGGCGGTTACAGTAAATGTACAATAGGTGATTTTTTAATGCATCAGTTAACCTGCTCGATAGTTTTATATGATAATGATGTTGCAACACTTAACCGTGTTATTGAATGCGTTTTACGAAGTAATCTTAAAATCAAACTTTTTCTTGTTGATAATTCTGAGTCTGATAAACTTAAAATCTTAGCTGATAACAGCTGCATTGAATACATCTTTAATAATAAAAATTTTGGCTATGGTAAAGCACACAATATCGCTTTAAAAAAAACTGTGCAGGTTACACCATACCATTTAGTGCTTAATCCTGACATTGAATTTAAACAAGGTGTGCTTGAAGAAATTTATGGATTTATGCAAAAGCATAATACAGTTGGTCAACTAATGCCTAAGGTGTTTTATAAGAATGGTGATTTTCAAAAGCTTTGTCATTTATTGCCTGCTCCGGTAGATTTGATTGGCAGAAGGTTTTTATTAAACTTCAAAATTGTTCAGCAACTTAACGACAGGTATGAATTGAAAGGATTCGATTACAATTCATGCGCAAACATTCCTAACTTGTCAGGCTGTTTCATGTGGCTAAGAACTGAGGCATTAAAAAAAATTGGTGGGTTTGATGCACGTTATTTTATGTACATGGAAGATATAGACCTTACAAGACGGATGCACATGCTTGGGGAAACAATCTATTATCCACATGTAAACATTATTCACGGTTTTGAAAAAGAGTCTTATTCAGACCCTTTATTACTTAGATATCATATGAGTTCGGCTATTAAATATTTCAATAAATGGGGATGGCTATTTGATAAACAGCGAACTATCATCAATAAAAAAACCCTGCAGGCACTTAATCTTAATTGATGTATAGTTACCATGTAACAGCGTCAATAGTTTTATATAAACCAGGTGAAAATATTTTTAAAGCAATTCAATCATTTCTAAATGTAAAATCTTTAAACACTTTTCTTTATTTAATTGATAATTCACCCGCTAATAACTTTCAAAACGCAAATGCTGCTTTACTTCAGAATAAAAAAATCAAATACATTTTTACAGGAAAAAACATTGGTTTTGGAGCTGCACATAACATTGCATTAAAAGAAACTATTGATAGAAGCGAATATCATCTTGTATTAAATCCTGATGTTTATTTTGATGTTACAGTTATTGAACGATTATATAAATACGCAGTTGAAAACCCTTCTGTTGGTCAAATGATACCTAAGGTTTCATATCCTGATGGAAGGCTGCAATACGTTTGTAAATTAATTCCAACACCATTCAATTTACTTTCAAGATTAATCCCAGGATCATTATTTAAAAAATATAATCAAAGATTTGAATTACAATTTTCAGGCTATGATAAAATATTTGAAGCACCGTATCTGCATGGTTGTTTTATGTTTTTAAAATGCGCTGCATTAAAAGAAATAGGATTATTTGATGAAAGGTTTTTTATGTATCCTGAAGATATAGATCTTACAAGACGCATCTATAAAAAATATAAAACAGTCTTTTATCCTTATGTTGAAATTTTTCATGAACATACCAAATCATCATTCAAAAATTTAAGACTTTTTATTGTACATGCTTACAACATAATTAAGTATTTTAATAAATGGGGATGGTTAGTTGACCCAGAAAGATATCAAATTAACAAAGCTGTTTTAAAACAATTTAAGTATAAGGTTTGACATATCCGGATATGATACAATCTTAAATATTCATGTCTGCATTTCAATAAACAATATGTTTGTACTTACTTATGAATAAGAACATT
Source organism: uncultured Parafilimonas sp. (assembly GCA_964658095.1). Lineage (GTDB taxonomy): Bacteria > Bacteroidota > Bacteroidia > Chitinophagales > Chitinophagaceae > Parafilimonas. Next base: position 5,976 of record CAZZXW010000123.1, read on the forward strand.
TTAATCACAGGCGGTGCAGGTTTTATAGGCTCACATGTGGTGCGGTTATTTGTAAACAAATATCCTGATTATAAAATCATAAATCTGGATGCACTTACATATGCCGGCAATCTTGAAAATTTAAGAGATGTTGAACAGTCATCAAATTATTTTTTTGAGCATGCAAATATTTTAGAAGCAGATGCACTGCGAAACGTTTTTGAGCAACATGATATAACAGATGTCATTCATCTTGCAGCAGAAAGCCATGTTGACCGTTCAATACTTTCACCGATGGATTTTATTTATACAAACATTATCGGCACTGTAAATCTTTTAACGGCTGCAAAGAATTACTGGAAAGAAAATTTAGATAAACATCGCTTTCATCATGTATCAACGGATGAAGTGTATGGAACATTAGGCGCCGAAGGTTTTTTCACAGAAGAAACAGGTTATGCTCCTAACTCACCTTACTCTGCAAGTAAGGCTTCATCAGATCATTTTGTGCGTGCTTACGGTGAAACTTTTCATATTCCATATGTAATTACAAACTGCTCTAATAATTACGGGCCAAATCATTTTCCTGAAAAATTAATCCCGCTTTTTATCAATAATATTATACATAAAAAACCATTGCCGGTATATGGTAAAGGTGATAATACAAGAGACTGGTTGTATGTAATTGATCATGCACATGCAATTGATCTTGTTTTTCATAAAGGAATAAATGCTGAACATTATAATGTAGGTGGCTTTAATGAATGGAAAAATCTTGACCTTGTAAAGTTGCTTTGCAAATTGATGGATAAAAAATTACATCGTACAGCAGGCGAAAGTGAAAAGCTGATTACATATGTAAAAGACAGGCCTGGCCATGATTTGCGTTATGCAATTGACGCATCAAAAATTAATAAAGAATTGGGCTGGCAGCCATCAGTAACATTTGAAGAAGGCTTAAGTGCTACCATTGATTGGTATCTAAACAATGAAGAATGGCTGCAGCATGTAACCACCGGAGCATATCAAAACTATTATACAGAACAATACAGTAACAGGTAATGAAAATTGAACAAACACCTTTAGAAGACTGTTACATAATTAATGATACAGTTTTTCCGGATAGTCGTGGTTATTTTTTCGAAAGTTTCAACACAAAAACATTTGAAAAATTAACTGGTTTACAAGCTGTATTTGTACAAGACAATCAATCCGCATCAACATATGGTGTATTGCGTGGTTTGCACTTTCAAAAGGGAGATGCAGCACAGGCAAAACTGGTTCGTGTATTAGAAGGCAGCGTATTAGATGTTGCTGTTGACCTGCGCAAGTATTCATCAACATTTGGCAAATCTTTTTCAATAGAATTAACTGCAGACAATCACAAACAATTATATATACCCCGTGGCTTTGCACATGGCTTTGTTGTGTTAAGTGATAAAGCTGTTTTCTTTTACAAGTGTGATAATTTTTATAACAAAGAAGCTGAAGGTGGAATACTCTATAACGATCCGGATTTAAAAATTGATTGGCAACTACCTTCTGATGAAATTCTGTTATCTGACAAGGATAAAGCAAACCCTTTATTTGAAGACATCTTATCTATATTATAAACAATGAAAGGAATTATACTTGCCGGCGGTTCAGGCACACGATTGTATCCTATTACAAAAGGCATTAGTAAACAGATAATGCCAGTGTATGATAAGCCGATGATCTACTATCCGCTGTCTGTTTTAATGCTTGCCGGTATAAAAGAAATTCTCATTATTACAACACCTGAAGATGTTGCTCAATTTAAACGCTTGCTTGGTGATGGCAATGAATTAGGTTGTAATTTTTCGTATGCCGTTCAGGAGAAACCTAATGGCCTTGCACAGGCTTTTGTTATTGGTGAAAATTTTATTGGTAATGATAAAGCAGCGTTGATTTTAGGCGATAATATTTTTTATGGTTCCGGTTTCAGCAAGCTTGTTCAGTCTTTCAGTGATGTAAATGGTGCAGCCATTTTTGCGTATGAAGTAAGCGATCCTGAACGTTATGGTGTGGTTGAATTTGATGAAAATTTTAAAGCCTTATCTATTGAAGAAAAGCCATCATCACCAAAATCAAATTACGCTGTGCCCGGCTTATATTTTTATGATAATGAAGTAATCAATATTGCTAAAAGTATCAAACCTTCACCACGCGGCGAGTATGAAATTACTGATGTAAACAAAGTATATCTTAACAAGGGCACATTAAATGTAGGCGTTATGAATCGTGGTGTTGCCTGGCTTGATACAGGAACGTTTGATTCATTAAGTGATGCCAGTGAATTTGTAAGAGTAATTGAAAAAAGACAATCGCAAAAAATAGGTTGTATTGAAGAAGTGGCCTTTAGAATGGGCTTTATAAATCATGATCAGTTAATGAAGCTGGCTGATCTATACTCAAAAAGCGGTTATGGCAATTATCTTAAGAAAATAAGCTTATAACCACAACTAAAATTATTGTAGTTATAATATATATTAAAAATATTAAGTTGACAAAAATAT
>CAZZXW010000124.1:0-8482 GCA_964658095.1 uncultured Parafilimonas sp.
TGTTAAGAAAGAACGCTGAAACAAAAGCACCCAGCCCGTTAAATGCCTGTGCAAAATTTAAACGCTGCGAAGATGTTTCAGGATTACCTAAAATGGTGATGTAAGGATTGGCTGCAGTTTCTAAAAAAGTCATTCCGCTTGCCATTAAAAATAATGCGCCAAGAAAAAAACCAAATTGTCTTATTTCTGCAGCAGGATAAAAACATGCAGCACCAACAGCGGCAATAATCAACCCGCAAATAATACCTGTTTTGTAACTGTATTTGCGCATGATTAATGCTGCCGGAATTGCCATTACAAAATAGGCAACCCAGTAAGCAGAATCTATAAAGGCAGATTGCAGATCATCTAACTGGCAGGCTTTTTTTAAATGCGGAATAAGTGTTGGTAATAGGTTTGATGTAAGCGCCCATAAAAAGAAAAGTGTTACTACTAATACAAGTGCAGCACCTGTTTTATTTGTTTGTGTTTTAGCGATGGACATGCAATCTTTATTAATTCAAACTTAAACGACAAAAGTAAAACCGCTTAAAGCTTTGTTTTAATTACTATTATAAGCAACAATATTTTTCAGCGTACCAATATTGTCAATCGTTATTTCAACTTCATCCTTTATGTTCAATGTAAAGTCGTTTGGTGGCACAATGCCGGTTCCTGTCATTAAAAAACAACCATGCTCAAAAACATTTTCACGAAACAAATAGTCAGCAAGCTCATCAAATTTTCTTTTCATTCTGTTTAATTGAATTGAGCCTTCAAATACTTTATTTTTTTCTCTTTTAATATTTATGCTGATGGTTGTATCTAACGATATTTCATTTTCACAAACATATAAACAAGGGCCAAGCGCAGCACTTCTTTCATATACTTTTGCCTGCGGAAGATACAAGGGATTTTCCCCTTCAATATCTCTTGAACTCATATCATTTCCAATTGTGTAGCCACTTATTTTTCCCTTTGAATTGATGAATAAAGTAAGTTCCGGTTCGGGCACATTCCACTTTGAATCTTTGCGGATAAACACTTCTTCATTATGCGCCGCCACACGATGCGGCAATGCTTTAAAAAATAATTCAGGCCGTTCTGCATTATATACTTTGCTGTAAAAATCGGCACCACCGGCATCTTTGCTTTCTTCCATTCTTGCATCACGGCTGCGCAAATAAGTTACACCAGCAGCCCACACTTCCTGTTTATTAATCGGTGCAAGAATTTTAATTTCATTCCAATCAATATCAATTTTATTTTTTGTTTGGGTTGATAAGAACTGAAACAAATCATCATAATTGATCAATTCATTCCAATCAACATTCAACAAAAAAATTTTGTTGTTATGCTGAAGTATAATGCCCGATGATGTATTATATAATTTCATAAGCTTACCAGTTTTTTACATCATCCAGATCAACATGAATTAATTGCTGAACCAAATTTTTTAATGTTGCATAATCACCTTGCAAATGAATGGTGGTTTGATGATATTCCTGCGTTTCTCCGGGCTTTAGTTCATGCCCCGGCGATGATGATTCTACTTCATAAAATGGCCCCATTTGTGTTCCATCCTGCAACGGGCCATCGTTGTAAGAATTTATTACATCACCTTTATAAGGTTCTTTTTGCAACTCCCATTTTCCATTTACATACAAATCATTTTTGTGCACTTCAGGAATTAATACAGTAAGCACATTATCTTTAAAATCATAACTGCAAACAAATGGCTTTGCAATGGCAGGCGAAATGCCAAGTTTACCTCTCAACTTTCCATCACAACGGAAATACAACACACTATCTTTTACTGTTAACCTTGTTGAATCAATCTTTCCAAAATAATCATCTGTGATAAAACTGCGTGCATTTTTTTGAGGATGAAAAGGAATAATAACTTTTGTTTCAATTGTTGGCGCAAACATGCCTAACAGCCATATTGAAAGCAAGCCGCTGTCTTTTTTCCATGCATTGCTGCCGTTGTTTTTTACCTGATTAGTGGTTTCGTAAGCCACTGCATGAATGCCTGCGGGTAACGTTGTATTTAATTTTTGCTCGATGGCATTTTTATCAAGCAAAGAAATTTTTCGTGTTATAGCAAAATGAAATGCAGTGCCTGAATAATTGGTTACTGAAGATGAAAAACCAAATGTTGCAGAGGTATTTGTTTGCTGAGCAACATTATATTTATTTGTATCAATCAATGCAGGAACCTGCCAGTGATTAATATTAAATGAATCATTTTTTTTAAAGTAAACAGAATATTGTCCGCCTTCAGGACCTATCCAAAATCTTTCTTCGCCACCAACAGGATTGAACTGTTTTTTCTTTTTATTTGATGAAAGCAAACTATAATTAATCCATCCAAAACTTTTACCACCATCGCCGGATGCAGTGCTTGTAAAAACCCTTCCCTGGTAATCTGCGCTTAATAAAATTTTTGCATCATCACTTCTAAGTTCAATGATATTGTTCACATGTTTTTTTATGAAGTCAGCATCGTAACCATAGCTTCCTTTTTTAAAAGCTGAATCACTAACTGATTGCATTTTGTTTGAATGATTGTTGCAGCCAATAAATGTAAAAATTACAAAATAAAGCGTATTAATGTATCGCATATCGTTAGTATAATTTATTTATTACAACACTAACTCAATCTATTTTATTGTTAGAATAATTACCATTAAGCATTCTTACTATGCTTAGCGGGTTATTGTTTTGCAATGCTTCCGGTAAAAATTTATCAGCATAATTCTGGTAACAAACAGGCCTTGTAAACCTGTAAATAGAAGTTGTTCCTACGGAAGTAAACTTACTGTCTGTTGTAGCCGGATATGGGCCACCATGCATCATTGCGTGTGTAACTTCAACGCCTGTTGGTACGCCGTTAATGATTATTCTGCCTGCCTTTAGCTCAAGATAATTTATTAAATCATGGTGATTTGAAATATCATTTTCAGTTCCCCATACAGTAATGGTTAATTGTCCAGGTATTGCTTCTGCTATCTTTAAAAATTCACCTTTACTTTTTGCAGTTATATGAATACTTGCCGGTCCAAAAATTTCTTCATGCAATTCTTTTTGATCGATAAATTTTTCTGCAGCCACAGTAAACATATATGGCGTTGCCGTATTTTGTTTCTCTGATTGAATGCCTTTTGCTGTTATGTTTACTTCATTAAAATCACTAACTTTTTTTATGTTATGCTGATAAGAATTAAATATTGAATCACTCAACATAACATCACTAACAGCAGCAGCAATGTGTTCTGAAAAAACTTTCTGAAAATTTCCTGCACCGGTTTTATCTGAAATAATTATCCCCGGATTTGTACAAAACTGGCCTGCACTTAACAGGTTAGAAGCAGCCAGTGCTTTTGCAATTTCATCACCTTTCTGTTCTGCTATTTCAGGCAAAATAAACACCGGATTTGTACTACCCATTTCAGCATATACAGGAATAGGCTCTTCCCGTTTTGCTGCTGCATCATAAATTGCCTTGCCTGCTTTAAACGAACCTGTAAATGCAACTGCTTTTATGAATGGATGCTGAATCAAGTAAGTAGCAGGCGCAACTGTTGAAGCCTGGATCATTGAAAAAATACCATCAGGCATGTTGGTTTTTTGTATCGCATCAATTATAATTTGTGCAACCATTTTAGAAAGTGCCGGGTGTGCCGGGTGCGCTTTATAAACAACCGTACAACCGGCAGCCAAAGCAGCAATAGTATCACCACCTGCAACAGAAAAAGCAAAAGGAAAATTGCTTGCACCAAACACTGCAACGGCACCAATTGGTATTTGCATTTGCCTGATATCAGGTTTTGGCAAAGGTGTACGTTCAGGTTGTTTGGTATCAATAATGGCTCTTACCCATGAACCTTCTTTTAATAATTCTGCAAATAATTTTATTTGATTAACGGTTCTTGTTATCTCACCATTTAATCTTGCTTCAGCTAAAAATGTTTCCTGCATGGCAATCTCGAGTAATGAAGTTCTTGCTGCATCAATGCCTGATGCGATTTGTTCTAAAAAAGCTGCCTTGTTTGTACCCGTAAAATTTCTGTATACTAAAAATGCTTCAGAGGCATTTTGAACGGCTTCATCTATCTCTTTATGCGTTGTTTCAGAAAACTTTTTGTCATCATCTTTTGCTGAAAAAGTTTCATTTCCTTTTGCTGATAGTTTGCTTCCTGTAAATTGCTCGCCAGTTAATTTCATTGTATATCGTTAAGATAAATTCTTTCAATTTGTAAAGATATTCGGTAAACATTTTAAATGATGTTATAATCATTTATATGATGACTAACTTTATTTTTTGCAGCGCAATCATCTCATAAATAAAATATATATTATCAAACTTACAGCATGAGACAATTACTTGTTTTATCTTTTTTTATAAGTGCACTACCTGTTTTTTCACAGGATCGTTTAACAGGTAAAACATTTGCCACACGTTCTGAAGTTATTGCACAACATGGCATGGCTTGCACCAGTCATCCGCTAGCTACACAAGCTGCTATTGATATTTTAAAACATGGCGGTAATGCAATTGATGCAGCCATTGCAGCGAATGCTGTATTGGGTGTTGTTGAACCTGAAATGAATGGTATTGGCGGCGATCTTTTTGCGATTGTCTATGATGCAAAAACAAAGAAGTTATATGGATTGAATGCTTCAGGCCCTTCTCCTTATTCATTAACATTGGATGAGTTTAAAAAGAAAAATCTTACATCCATTCCAATCACCGGTGTGATGTCTGTTTCAGTTCCAGGTTGTGTTGATGGCTGGTTTGCTTTGCATGATAAGTTTGGTAAACTCAGCATGAAACAAATTTTATCATCGGCAATTGTTTATGCAAAGAATGGGTTTCCGGTAGCTGATGAAGCAGCATATTATTTTAAAGAAGACAGTGCTACATTTTCAACCAATAGAAATTTTACACAATTATATTTTCCAAACGAAACTGTTCCACAACGCGGTGAGGTTTTTAAAAATCCCCAGCTTGCAAATACATTAAATAAGATTGCGGTTAATGGCCGTGATGCTTTTTATAAAGGTGATATTGCCAAAACAATTGATGCTTACATGAAAGCAAACGGCGGCTATCTTTCTTATAAAGATCTGGCTGGTGATTCAGCAACATGGGTTGATCCGGTTTCAACAACATATCGCGGTTACCAGGTTTGGGAATTGCCACCTAACGGGCAAGGCATTGCAGTTTTGCAAATGCTGAATATTCTGGAAGGCTTTGATTTTAGCAAGATTGAATATGGCAGTGCAGCACATGTTCATTTATTTGTGGAAGCAAAGAAGCTGGCATATGAAGACCGTGCAAAATATTATGCTGATCCTGCGTTTGCAAAAATTCCTGTTGAGCAACTGATCTCAAAAAAATATGCTGATGAACGAAGAAAGCTCATCAATCCGCAACATGCTTCAGATAATTTTACAGCCGGCGATTCATTAATAAAGAATGGTGAAACGGTATATCTAACTGTTGCAGATTCTGCAGGCAATATGGTTTCATTAATTCAAAGTAATTATTTTGAGTTTGGCAGCGGCGTAGTGCCTGATAGTTTGGGTTTCGTGCTGCAAAACCGCGGCAGGTTATTTACTTTAAAAGAAGGAATGAATAATACTTACGCGCCGCATAAACGTCCGTTTCATACCATCATTCCCGCATTTGTTACAAAAGATGATAAACCTTACATGAGCTTTGGTGTAATGGGTGGTGGCTTTCAACCGCAAGGCCAGGTTGAAATTTTAATGAACATGATTGATTTTGGAATGAATGCGCAGGAAGCCGGCGATGCACCACGTATAGATCATCAAGGATCATCAGAACCGATAGGAACAAAAAGTACCGGCGTTGGAACTATTTATCTTGAGTCAGGCTTTTCTTATGAAACGATACGCACATTGATGCAAATGGGTCATAAAATTTCGTATGAAGAACCTGGCAATTATGGCGGTTATCAATGCATTCGTTATGATGCAATACACAAGGTTTATTATGGTGCATCAGATGCAAGAAAAGATGGGATGGCTGCAGGTTATTGAGCTTTATTTTTCTTTTCAAACTACTAATCTATAAATTGCCATTATTTTATAACGATTGATAAAAGCATGGAAGTAAAACGTCTTTTTGATTGTATAGATCACCAGCTGCAGCATTTTCCAAAACAAGATATGTTGAATGCAAAAGTGAATGGTGAATGGAAAAGTTACAGCACATCTGAAGTGAAGGAAAATGTTGATGAATTAAGCGCAGGCTTAATTGAACTTGGTGTTACTGCCAATGATTTTAGTGATGAAGGCACAGATAAAATTGCCATAATAAGCAACAACCGGCCTGAATGGCTGTTTGTTGATATGGCCGTTCAGCAAACCGGCGCCGTACTTGTGCCGTTATATCCAACTACAGGCATCAATGAAATAACATTTATCTTAAATGATGCTTTGGTTAAATACATTTTTGTAAGTAATGAAGAATTATTTCAGAAGATAAACAGTATAAAACCTGCTGTTCCATCATTAAAGAAAATATTTTCTTTTGATGAAGTGGAAGGTGCTGATAACTGGAAAATTATTCCTGCGTTGGCAACAGATACATCAAGGCAAAAGATGAATGATATAAAAAATACTATTTCACCGGAACATCTTGCAACCATCATTTATACATCAGGAACAACAGGCACACCAAAAGGCGTAATGCTTACGCATAAAAATATTTATACAGATGCGATCTATTCAAAACAAAGCTTTCCTTTTATTGATGCGCCTTATAAAGTATTGAGCTTTTTACCACTGAACCACATCTTTGAAAAATGTGTTACTTACATTTATTTATACAGTGGTAACGGCATTTATTACGCTGAAAGTTTGGATACGATTGGTGCTAATTTAAAAGAAGTAAAGCCTGATGGTTTTACAACTGTTCCGCGTTTGTTAGAGAAAGTTTTTGAACGCATTATGACAACCGGAAGCCAGCTTAAAGGCATTAAAAAGCAATTGTTTTTTTGGAGTGTAAAACTTGCCGAACAATACGCAACACCTGCAGCACAATCATCTTCATACAAAATAAAATTAGCCATTGCAAATAAACTGGTGTTTAGTAAATGGAGAGAAGCATTGGGCGGAAATATTAAGTTTATAATTACAGGTGGCGCGGCTTGCCAGGTTAAGTTGCTACGCATATTTAATGCAGCAAAAATTCCGGTGTATGAAGGTTATGGACCAACTGAAAACAGCCCTGTAATTTCTGTGAACCGGTGGAGTTCGCCAAATGATAATATGATTGGAACGGTTGGTCCAATCATTAATGGCATTGAAGTTAAGCTTGCTGATGATGGCGAAATTTGCGTGAAAGGTCCAACTGTAATGAAAGGTTATTACAAGCGTGAAGATCTAACCAATGATACTATAATTGATGGCTGGCTGCATACAGGTGATATTGGTGTTTGGGTTGATAATAAGTTTTTAAAGATCACTGATCGTAAGAAAGAAATTTTTAAAACGAGTGGCGGAAAATATGTAGCGCCACAAGCTTTGGAAAATATTTTTAAAGGCAGTCCATACATTGAACAGATAATGGTGGTTGGTGAAGGGCAAAAATTTGTAAGCGCATTAATTGTGCCTTCGTTCAGTTATTTAAAAACATGGATGCAGTTGCATGATTTAATGTTCACAACGAATGAAGATGCAATAAACAACGAAGCGGTGCTGAAAAAATACCAAGCTGTTGTTGACGAACTGAACAAACAATTCAACCACGTAGAACAAATAAAAAAGTTTGAACTGTTACCAGCAGAATGGAGTTTGGATACAGGTGAAATGACACCTAAGATGAGCTTAAAAAGAAAAGTGGTTTTAGAAAAATTCAAAGATGTGATTAATACGATTTACAGTGCTTAAACTAATTGCTTACGGCTTTATCCGGTTCAATTGCAATGCGTGTAAAATATGGATACTTATCCTGTATATTTCTTTTCAACTCTTCAATAATAACGCAGCCGTCCTGCAATGAAAGTGAATCTTTAAATATCACACGAACCACCAGCGTAATTTCTTCGGGACTTAAAAATATAGATTGCAAAGGCATTACATCATCCACATTTGTATGCGATTTTATAATTGCAGTTACATCGTTTAGTACTTCTGCTGATGCAGCTTCACCCATTAACAAGCTATAACTTTCTCTTACCAGCACAATAGAAATACACGCTAATATCAATCCAATAATTACAGATGCTATGCCATCAAAATATGGGTTGTGAAAATATTGCCCTAACCAAACACCTGCAAAGGCAACGGTTAATCCAAGTACATCAGCAGCATCTTCAAACAACACAACATAATCTGTCGGGTCTTTGCTTGCTGTTATCGTTTGCCAGAAAGGCTGGCCGTTTCTTCTTTTATTAAATTCCCTCAACGCTATTATAAATGAAGTGCCGTCAAACACCAATGCAATCGCTAAAACAACATAATTCCATAA
>CAZZXW010000125.1:0-8373 GCA_964658095.1 uncultured Parafilimonas sp.
AAACGAGTATTGTTCCCGGGCTAAACGAAAGATTTATAAAGTTTGGAAAATTGAACATACCCCAGTGATGCCAGCTTGTTACAAATGATAAAAAAGGAATAAGAAAGAGAATTCTTGGTATCCAAACGTTCACACCAAAATAAGAAGCAAGGCCACCGCAAACACCGGATATGATTTTATTTTCAGGATCTCTGAAAAGCCTTTTACGTACCGAGCCAATGGTGGTTGAAGCTGTGCTAGGAATGGCTACCCATAAAATAAGATATATTATAATTGCAAACCCAAAAGCAAAAGCAAACACTACAAACAAGATGCGAACAACAAGTTTATCTATACCAAAATAGTTTGCTACACCTGCACAAACACCGCCTAACAGTTTATTATTTTCATCTCGGTACAAACGCTCCTGTCTTATATTGCCGGTGTTTGTGTAAGCTGATGAAGTATCTGAATAATTACTTGAAGCATTACCTGTTTTTGCATTCGTATTTTCATTAAGATCAGCATCAAAATCCTCGGGTCTGCCAATACTTGCAATAACTGCATGCACATTATCTTCTGTAATGCAGGTTGAACCTTTACTCAAAACTTCACTAAACAGCTCTGCAATGCGGCCTTCTATATCATTAATAATTTCATCTTTGCCTTCTTCGGCAGCAAAGTGTTGCCGCAGGCTATCAATATATTGTTTTAAAATTTCATAGGCAGTCTCCTCAATGGGAATTACCCGGCCCTGAAAATTTATATTAATTACCTTTTTCATTGTTGTAAAATTTATTGGTTATTGTTGGGAGTTTCTGAATGGACATCTTTTCCATCTTGAGTGGTGAGTAATTGAACAGCATCGGCCAGTTCTTTCCAGGTTCTTTCTAATTCGCCATAAAACTGTAAACCCTGATCTGTCATTAAAAAATATTTTCGTGGTGGCCCGGAATTGCTTTCTACCCACCTGTAGGTTAAATAACCAGCATTCTTAAGCCGCGTTAGTAAAGGGTAAAGCGTGCCTTCAAAAATGTTGAGGTTAGCTCTTTTCATTTTATCAACAATGTCACTGGGATAAACTTCTCCTTGTCTTATTACTGATAAAATGCAAAACTCCAGTACACCTTTTCGCATCTGGCTTTGCGTATTTTGTATATCCATAATTCTTGAATTACATAACAAAGATAATAGTTAATTTAATACTATGCAATATATAGTACTAAGTTTTTTTTAGTAATAATCATTATTAGCTAATTTGCTTACTTAAACCATTGAAAATCAATAATTAAAATGTCTCCTTTAAAAAGGAAAGTACTAACGGATATTTTAAGGGATAATCGGGAGGGAATTATTTAACTAATAAAGCCAAGATGTTCTGAAAAGCCTGTTTATTGTTTTTACCACTTAGAGTTTCTGCAATTCCTATCTTTTCAGTTTCAGTAAGATGAAAACTTAGAGATGCAGAGGTTGACTTTTTATTGAGTTCATATGCAAAGCCTGTAAAATACAAGTTTGAGTCTAATGCATTCAGCATGTAATTAACCTGGTCTTTTTCATAATAATCCTGAAGGTTAAACCAATTGTTTTGCAGCAAAAAAACAGGCTTGGTTATTAAGCCTGATATCGAGTTTGTTTCATAAGGGCGTTGCCAGTTACCTGGTGCACGGTCTCTTATTTCAACAATAACAACTTTGGAAGTATTTGCTTTAAGCCAATCTTTAAAAACATCTAAAAACCGCAACGTTGTTTCATGTCCAAAATTATCCCTTAAGCCACCATCCATTACATCTACATTAGGTTTACAGGGCAATTCCACATTAGGCAATACAAAAGGAAAGGTTGCATTCATGCGCAACAGTGTAAGAAAATGCAACTGGCCGGGATTTTCATTTTTAAAAAAAGATTGAAAGTCTAACGCATCAAAATCATAGTTATTTAAATGATTAAATTTTTTTACAGGCTTCATCATAAATCGCATTGGCTGGGTACCAATCAGTAGTTTTCTGCCATCTCTTGTAATAGCAGTATTAAAGAACATTGCAGGGATAACAGCATTTGCTTCAGGCACACTATAATCGCTTAAATTTTTATTTAAAACATTATATGTATTGGCGTTTAATTTTTGTTCAAAAGCATAACCCCGGTCAAGAATGTATAAATTATTGTTTGAATGAAAGCTACGTAACGGGCCGATCATATCTCTTGTAACCAAAGAAGAAAAAACCGGGTTTAAAAGATCTTTCGAAATGTTTTTCAGATAAAATTTTTGCTGCAATGAGTTTATTTTTCCCTGCATTTTTTCGAGATACAATTCCCTGAAATATGCAGCACCAATCATTCCACCGGAAGCACCCGTAATTAAAAATGTATGCTGAAAAAATTTGCCGTTGGTTAATGTATCCAGTTGCGTTAAAACGTTCATTGTAAAATCAGCGCTGCGGTTGCCGCCGCCACTAACATCAGCAATAAACATTACAGGCTTTTCTTCATGTTGCTTTGCTTTCCATTTGTTTAAAATTGAAATAAATTGTAAGCTGTCATTTTTTACAGCGCTATTATTTGCAAGATTTATAAAAGCATCTTCGTTATAAACAGGTTGTTCTTTTTTATTGTTATAATTTAAACCATACGCTTTGTTACGCGGATCAATAAGATGTTGCTGAAACAGCCAGTTAACACCGAGATAAATCAGTACAACGATAGGCACACTCCAGTTACCAAGAAACAACGACAATGCGCCGGCAACAGCTATAAGTATAGTAAAGAACAATGTTATGCTTGCAGCAGCTGGAATTTGAAAAAACCTGTTCTCTGCAAAGAAGCCAAGTATCACAAGCAACGTTAATGCAAGCAAAACAGCTTGTATAGCAGCAATGTGATGCCGCTTGAAAATAGAACTTAAAAATTCCTGGTTGTAATGCCTGATGTTCCTTGGTTTTCGCAAACCAAATGTGGCGCTGAAAAACCAGTCAACCCGCATTTCATGTTTTTCCAAAACAGGTTTCTTAATCATACGTGATGCACGCTCATACTTCTCATTAGCTGATGTAATATGCGTAGCCATTTTACGGTAAATGTTTTTATCAGTACCAAAAAAATAACCGAACGCTAAAACAATCGAAAGAATAAATCCCCCAAAAAAACCACCCGTAAGCGTTAATAGTTGTATGCCTGTTGCTAGCTCTTCATGCAACTGGTAACTTACTGTAAAGTAACAATAAGAGACTAAAAAGATGAGAGGGATGATAGCATTATTTATGCAATATTTTAAGAAGGGCTGTGATGTTGTAGCAAGAAACCTGATATGTTTTGTATGCAGAATGAATGTTGTAATGTTCCAGCTCATAACGTATGAACCGATTGTGAACCCAACAAATGCAATGCTTAATGCGCCAACATTACCGAGATATTCCGGATCAAGCATCAGCGAATCTGCACCATAAGGTTTTAAAAAATTTCCGCTGATGGTTGCAAACAATATTACCCAAAACAAAAGCAAAACCTGATAACGCCTGAAATGAAGAAAGACAAGCTGAACCGGAAGTGAATAAAAAAATCCTGCAAAAAATTTTTTCATAAAGCGTACTGGTTTGCATTTTTACGAGACAATATTAAACACAAGCCATTTAAATTTTCATAAATATAAATTAAGTTTACTGCGGCTTACATATGAAATATATTATCGCTGTATGAAAAAACTTATCTGTATTTTAATATTTCAGGCATTGATTTTTTTTGCTTTTGCAGATGTAAGATTGCCTTCAGTTATTGGCAATAATATGGTGTTGCAACAAAATTCATTGGCTGATTTATGGGGTTGGAGTGATCCGGGAGAAAAGATTTTAATAACCTCATCATGGAACAATAAAACAGATTCAACTTCCGGAACACGTGATGCAAAATGGGATCTTAAAATACAAACACCTGCAGCAGGTGGCCCCTTTGTAATTACAATAAAAGGAAGAAATGTAATAATGCTGACCAATGTAATGATCGGTGAAGTATGGGTTTGTTCAGGGCAATCCAATATGGAGTTTCATCATTTTTATCAGGGGTCAAAAGATATTGAACCGGAGCTTAAAAATCCTCCTAACAATAATATTCATTTGTTTCTTGTTCCAAGAACAACTGCACAATATCCGCAGGAAGATTGTCATGCACAATGGACGGTTGCTGATTCGACTACATTAAAATTATTTAGTGAAGTGGCTTACTTCTTCGCCAAAAAATTAAATAAAAATCTGAACGTGCCCATCGGTTTGATTGAAGCAAGCTGGGGCGGAACGCCGGCAGAAGTTTGGACACCCGGAGATGCTGTAAACAATGATGTAGTTTTAAAAGACGCTTCGCACAAACTTGAACCAAGTAACTGGTGGCCGCACTGGCCTGGTTATACTTATAATGGGATGATATCACCTTTAACCAACTATAGCATTGCCGGTGCAATCTGGTACCAGGGCGAAGGCAACACAAACAATGCAGATACATATGCGCAATTGTTTACTACCATGATAAAAAGCTGGCGTACAGCAGGGCAAAAAGATTTTCCTTTTTATTATGTACAAATTGCACCGTATGCTTATGGCAATAATTTTAATGGAGCCATTATAAGAGAGCAACAGGAAAAAGTTTTAACGCTTGAAAACACCGGTATGGTTGTAACAACAGATATTACGGCTGACACAACCAATATTCATCCACCTGATAAGCTTGATGTTGGTTACAGGCTTGCAGGTTTGGCGTTGGCCGAAACATATCATCAAAATATAAGTGGTTACAAAAGTGCAACGTTTAAAAGTATGAGTATTGATGGTAGTAAAGTTGTTATAGATTTTAATGATGCTGAAGACGGTTTTATTATAAAAGGCGACCACATCACCCAATTATATATGGCTGGTAAAGACAGCATCTTTTATCTGGCTGATGCTAAAATTCAAAGTAATAAATTAGTTGTATCGGCAAAAAATGTAGATGCACCCGTTGCTGTGCGTTATGAATTCAGTAACGCAGGCATTGGAAACTTATTTAGTAAAGATGGATTGCCGGTTGCACCGTTTAGAACGGATAATTGGAAATTGCCAGCCAATAAATAAATTTAAAATTCGCAGTTCTTCGGCGTTCTTGCAAAAGGTATAACATCTCGAATGTTCGTCATGCCGGTTACAAACTGCACCATGCGTTCAAAGCCTAAACCAAATCCTGCATGCGGCACAGAACCGAAACGACGTGTATCTAAATACCATTGCATTTCATCAACCGGCACATGCATTTTGTGCATGCGTTCAGTTAGTCTATCCAAACGCTCTTCACGTTGTGAGCCGCCAACAATTTCACCAATACCAGGAGCAAGAATATCCATGGCTGCAACCGTTTTTCCATCATCATTCATTCGCATGTAAAATGCTTTTATCTGCTCCGGATAACCTGTAACAATTACCGGTTTTTTAAAATGCTTTTCTACAAGATAACGCTCATGTTCGCTTTGCAAATCAATGCCCCATTCAACATCATACTTAAATTTTTTCTTTTTATAATGGCTGCTGTTTAATAAAATATCAATCGCTTCTGTGTAAGTAATTCTTTCAAAGGCATTGCTTAAAACAAACGCTAATTTTTCAATTAAGCCAAGCTCACTGCGCTTATCCTGCGGCAATTGTTTTTCTTCATCCTGTAAACGTTGCGCAAGAAATTCAAGATCATCTTTATTATTATCTATTGCATATTGAATAATGTATTTAATGAATTCTTCAGCAAGATTCATGTTATCCTCTATATCATAAAAAGCCATTTCAGGTTCAATCATCCAGAACTCTGCAAGATGCCTTGTTGTATTTGAGTTCTCAGCACGAAACGTTGGGCCGAATGTATAAATATCACTGAAAGCCATCGCTGCCAGCTCGCCTTCCAACTGGCCACTTACAGTTAGGTTAGTGCTCTTGCCAAAAAAATCTTCTTTAAAATTGATATCACCATTTTCAGTGTGTGGTGCGTTGTCAAAAGGCAAAGTAGTTACACGAAAAGTTTCGCCTGCACCTTCTGCATCGCTGGCTGTAATAATAGGTGTATGTAAATAGATAAAGCCTTTATCATTAAAAAATTTATGAACCGCGTAAGCTAATGAATGCCTTACACGAAATACAGCACCAAATGTATTAGTGCGAAACCGGAGATGAGCAATCTCACGCAAAAATTCAAGGCTGTGTTTTTTTGGTTGAAGCGGATATTGTTCAGCATCACTATCACCTAAAATTTCTATTGATGTTGCCTTTAATTCAACGCTTTGTCCTTTGCCTAAACTTGGAACTAATTCGCCAACCACTTTTAATGAAGCGCCGGTTGTTATGCGTTTAAGCGTTTCATCATTCAACAAACCTAATGTGGCAACCACCTGTAAATTTTGATTAGTGCTGCCATCGTTTAAAGCGATGAACTGGTTATTGCGAAAAGTGCGTACCCAACCCATAACTGTAACTTCTTTACCAGTCTCCGCAGACAATAACAGCTCTTTTATTTTTGTTCTTTTATTAAACATAGCATTTGAAAAAAGGACGGCAAAGATATGGGTTGAAAAGATTGGCAGGAAATGAGTATAATGATGTGCGAATGCGATTGCGGGAGAAGCGAATGAGGTGAACTGACTAGCGAATGAGGTTCCGAGATGTGCGAATGCGATTGCGGGAGGAGCGAATGAGGTGAACTGACTAGCGAATGACGTTCTGAGATGTGCGAATGCTGTTTAGAGACTTGCGAATGAGGTTCAATTAATGGGAAGTATTAAATCCGAGCCGAACATGCTAAAAAACGACCTTAAGTGTCGTTATGCTGCTGATGCACCAATGTTTTCCTTTCTTATTTCAATTTCGTCACACAAACTTTTGAAGATTTCCTCAATGTCGCCTTCACCTTTAATATGCACTACTTTATCAAAGCGTTTATAGTAATCTGCAACAGGTTTGGTTTTATTTTCGTATTCCTGTATACGGCTGCGGATAACCGTTTCACTTACATCATCAGAACGGCCGCTGCTTTGCCCACGGTTTAATAACCGCTTTATTAATTCATTTTCAGATACATCCATTGCAAACATTACTGCGATAGAAGTTTTTTTAAGCGTAAGTAATTTATCTAAAGCTTCTGCCTGTGCATCTGTTCGCGGAAAGCCATCAAATAAAAAACCAGGCACACCAGGATTAGTTTCTAAAGCCGTACTTATCATACCAATTACTACTTCATCTGGTACAAGCTGGCCTTTATCCATAAAATTTTTTGCTTCAATGCCAAGCGGTGTTTGCAGGGCAATCTCGCTGCGCAGCAGGTCTCCGGTTGAAAGATGCTTCAACCCATACTTTGCAATTAGGTTTGCGCTTTGCGTACCTTTTCCACTGCCGGGCGGTCCGAATAAAATGATGTTGAACATTGCTTGCTACCTTACTGACAAATATAATGTTTGCGGTTCAATAAATTAACATCTTGTTGAGGTACAAACATAGGTTTTCCAAATGCATTTACAACTTTTATGCGGGCAAAATGTTTTGTTTAGTGGATGATTTTTTACACGGATAATTAATCATATCTTGTAACAACAATTTTAAAAAATGAAAGATTCAAAAGACCCGAGTTATTTAAATACTGATGCAGATAAAGTTGTATTGAGTAATGAAGAATGGAAGAAAAAATTATCGCCTGAAGTGTATCACGTAGCAAGAGAAAAAGGAACCGAAAGGCCATGGACGAGCAAGTATGAAGACTCAAAAGAAATAGGCACTTATTATTGTGCTGTGTGTGGTAACGCTTTGTTTGAAAGCGATACAAAATTTGAAAGCGGTTGCGGCTGGCCAAGCTTTTATCAGCCTGTTTCCAAAGGTTCAGTTATTTATGCAAATGATACAACGTACGGCATGAAACGTACTGAAGTTATGTGCGGTAAATGCAATTCTCATTTAGGACATGTATTTGAAGATGGGCCGCCGCCAACAGGTTTGCGTTATTGCATAAACGGCGTTGTGCTTGATTTTGAAAAAGCAAAAGAAGCGGAAGAAAAGTATAATAAAGGCGAAAATAAACCGCAGGATTTTGATCATTAAAGATCATCATATTCATATACAGCATCCAGTTTTGAACCCGGCTGCATATCAAAAATATTTTTTATGATACCATCTTTTAACCTGTAAACCCAGCCATGTAGTGTAGGCCGGTTATCATGTTTCCATGCCCGCTGAATAATAGATGTTTTTGCAAGTTTTAAAACCTGCTCTTTCACGTTTAATTCAACCAGTTTATCTGTACGTTGTTCTTCATCAGTAATGGCATTTAATTCATCTTTATACTGGTTGAAGACATCTTTTATATTACGCAGCCACATGTTTAAAACATACTTATAATCATGATTCG
>CAZZXW010000126.1:0-8317 GCA_964658095.1 uncultured Parafilimonas sp.
CTTTAAAACAGTGCGTGGCATAAAATGAAACCACCTGCTTAAAGGGCCGGGTATCGGTTGTGTTTCGAAATGATACCATAAAGCTGTTCCGTTGCGCCAGTTAACATCCCAGCGGATCTTAATAAGCCCTGCGCCAAACATAATACGGAAGACGAGCCACCGGAATAAAACAATGATGGGTGTTGGTGCTGCATATTTTGGAAACGGACGCATATTAATAAGCGGGCAAAGAAAAATGGCAAGAAAGCCTGTTTCCAATAGTTGAATTTCCCAACCGTAGCCATACCAATCCTGCCCGATGTGAACAATAGACATATAAAGAAACCAAAGCATAGCAAGCATGATTGCATTTGCATAACCTGCAATTACGATGCATGAAAGTATAAATCCTAACCATGAAACAGTAAGCAAGGCAGCATCTGAATGATTAAACCAAAAGATAGAAGGCAGTTTTATAAAACCTTCGGTTGAACCAATAGCATTAGTTATCTGTTTGATATAAATTGATACCGGCAACAAACCATCTGAACCAATTAAAGGAAGTATTTGGTTGATGGAAACCAGGAATGCAACCGCATATATCATACCCAACAACCGCAATATCATAAAGCGGGTAAGCCAATATGTTTTAGGAAAAACAGGTGTTTGATCAAGCTTTTGAAATATGCTGTTCATGCAATCATCATTACATAAATTTTTTTATACCAGCCATGCAATAAGTATAAAATTTAGTTATGCAAGTTTGATGCAAAAAAAAGCCGCATTGCTGCGGCTTGGATATTTGGTTAATCAAATTTTAAAAACTAAATGACACCTTAGCAAAACCTCTTAAACCATTTGAGCCCATTTGTACGGCATCAAAAGGGCCACCGGATTCGCTATCGCCCCATGAACTATACACTGCACCTTTGGTTACAGCAAGATCAGGATGTACATTGAAAATATTATCAACACCAAGATATACCGAAACAACCTTAGATAACTTGAGAGAAACATACACATCGGTTGTTACTTTTGGATGAAACACAAAATTTTCAGGAACTACAGAAGTACCATCATCAGCAACAACATAAGGATCCCATCCGTTTTCTGCATCTGAAATACCTGCGCCGCCAGGGCCGCCTGCAGGTGCACCCGGTACACTTGCATAGCCAAAACCTTGTGTTGTTAATTTACCAAAATATGTAATGTGCGTTCCAATTGAAAAGTTCTTCACACCATATTCAAGTGTGAAAGAAAACTTGCCGGCTGGTGCAGAAGCTTTTAAGAACGCTTCTTCTCTTGTACTGAAGAATGCCTGCTGGTGAGCATAGCTGTCATTAAAAGCAGCAGGTACATTTATTTTATTAATTGTTATATGCTGAATGTTTCCTGCAAGCAAAGCAGTTACATGCTGTGTGCCAAATCTCTTTGTATAATCAAACACCATATCAATACCTGTATTGGTAGTGTTTACAGCATTTACAAAAAAGTTAGCTGTACTTGCGTTGGCTGCAATAAGGTAAGGTTTTAAGGCAACAATATTGGTATCAAAATTACCCGTGATCACTACACGGTTTTTAATTTGTATCCAGTAACCATCAACAGTAACAGTAAAGTTGTGTGCCGGTTTCCATGTAAAACCAAGGCTGCCATTTAAAGATGTTTCTGCTGTAAGCTTTGGAATACCAACTGCTCTTGCAGCCTCACTGTAATTAGGTATCAGTTTAGCATATACCAACTCACCACCAATTATATTAGTGTTTGTATTGCTGAAGTTGATCTGTTGCAAAGTTGGTGCTCTGAAACCTGTACTGAAAGAACCACGTACATTAAAATTATCTGCAAGTTTATACCGTGAAGCAATTTTCTGTGTGCTTACAAAACCAAAGTCAGAGTAATTTTCAAAGCGTTCTGCTAAATCTACCAGCCATTTGCTGGTTACGTCCAAAGCCATTTCTGCATAACCACCAACATTTGTTCTGTGTGCCTTAGCTGCATCAGAAGGCTGGTAACCAGGATAGCCCTCAGAACCGGATGCCTTTAATTGCCCATCCAATGTAGCGCCGCCTTCCCGGTAAGAATCAGGTTCGCCTGCATACAATTTATATCTTTCATACCTGAACTCACCACCAAAAGATAAAGTAAGCCCTTCTGCTATGCTGCTGAAATGCTTGCTTACATCAAAGTTGGAAGTGTTCTGGATGAAGTTAAACCCGCCATCATCAAAACGTGTTTTAGTATATTGTTCAGGCAAAGGCAGAGATGCATTGAATGTTTGATTACCATAATAATGAAAATCATTGTAACCAAACATATTGCTTGCATCCCAATCCCAGTCATTACCAAAACTTCCTTTAAATCCAATATCTTCAGAAATATCTTTTATATACACATCTTCCTGCGGGTTATAATACACATTGTTTGTATCAATACCATTGCCAGAAGGATCAAATACGTGCATAATGCCGGGCACAAAAATCAGGTTGCCATTTTCATCTGTTGGAAATTTAACGCGGTTGTTTTCTTTATGCCACCTGCGTGTCCACGCATATACATTTGAATGCTTGTAATTATAACCGCCAAAAGAATAGAATGTAGTTTTTGTTCCTGCAAGCGGTATTTCCATATTATACATTCCGCCGCCTGAAATTACAGAGCCATCACCGGCTGCTCTTCTCCAATCATTTACTGATAATGCGTTTTTTGTATTGGTTGACCAGCTTGTATCAGGCACTGCTCTAAAAGTTTTGCCCTGGTCCATAAAATTTCCGCCAATATTTATAAAGCCGCCGTTTTTACCAATTGGCAAACCATAATCCAAACCAACTGTAAGTGTTTTTCCATCTACCCAATTACCGGTGTAGTACTGGCTTGGATCTGCACTGTTTAGCGTATTATACTTATGGTCATAATAACCGCTGCCACCAATAGTTAAGTTTAAGTGCCTTACATCTTTTTTAAGTATGATATTAATAACACCGGCAATGGCATCAGAACCATATTGTGCAGAAGCACCATCTCTTAAAACCTCTATATGATCTATTGCTGATTCAGGTATCGCATTCAGATCTGTACCTGAATTACCACGGCCACGTGTACCAACCTGGTTTACAAAAGCAGACATGTGTTGCCGCTTGCCATTGATTAATACAAGTGTCTGATCAAAACCAAGGCCACGAAGGCTTGCAAAATCAATAGCATCAGAACCATCGCCACCGCTTTGTTTATTATAATTGAAAGATGGAACGCTCATATTTAACTGGCTCATTAAATCAGGCTTGGCTGTTGTTGGCGCCAGAGAATTTAAACGTATTACATCAACCGGAACAGCAGATTCAGTGTTTGATCTTGGAGCACCACGGCTGCCTGTTACAACAATATCTGTAAGCTCTGTTGAAGCATTCACGAGGTTTACAGTTATCGTTGAAATATTTTTTGTACTGATGGTTTGCATTACATAACCAACATAACTTACTTCCAGTACATCACCGGTGTTTACAGCAATCTGGAAAGAACCGTCAGCAGCACTTGTTGTACCGCCGCTTTGATTTTTAATCTTGATGGTAACGCCTTCCAGCGGTGCTTTTGAAGCAGCGTCAACAGCTTTACCCTGGATTGTTTTTGATTGTGAAAAAGAAGTAATAGCACAGCTGATTAAAATCAGCGATAGCAATAATCTCATAAGTGTGATTTTTATGAAGCAAGTATATCAACATTAAATAATTGTTATCAATCAATTTTTTATGTTTGATATGATGCCCAAAAAGGCTTTCAATCTTTTTTTAAATTGAAGAAGGCACTGCCAGATTTATTATTAGCGTTTTAAGAAGAGTGCTTATTACATTAACCAGATAGTAATATTGTAATATTGAATTATACAATTTGTTTATGAATACAGAAGTTTAGATTTGTAATAATCTTCGATTAAATTGTTTGTTTGCTGCTGCATAAAATAAAGAACGATGCAAAAAATATTTGTTATAGATGATGAAGCAGATGTGCTTGTTGCGATAAAAGCATGGAGCGAAAAAAAAGATTATGAAGTAACAACGTTTGAAAATTCAGATGGCTTTTTGGATAGCCTTTTAATTGTAAAACCTGATGTTATTTTAATCGATATTAATTTAAAAGGTGATGACGGCAGATACATTTCACAGGACTTAAAAAACATCTTGCCTTTTCCTGTAAAAATAATTTTGATTTCAGCAGATCCGCTTGCACTTTTAGATTATCATGATCATTATGCAGATGGGATTTTAAATAAGCCTTTTACGTTTGCTGATCTAGAAAAAAAATTAAAGCAGCATCTTAGAAAATAAATACTTGTTGATTAAAAATATTATAACAGGATAATTATAATCGTTCTGCTAATTCCAGTTCATTCTTGTTTAATTGATTGCATTACGCAGCATTAACGTCTAAAGCTCTTATCTGTGCTTTGTATTCCTTTGGCAAAATAAAATTCTTAAGAAACCAGTGCAACTTAAGCAAGCGAAAGAATTTGTATATTATTATAACTGGTGTAATCAGGCTTAGTTTTCCAAGCTTTAATAAAGTATTTACCTGCTTTGGCGCAACCAGTACCTGCGCCTGCTTTAATAAAAAATAACGCAGCCAGCCTAAATGTTTTTTATATTGTTTATACAGGTCTGCAGTATAGTTACTATATAGCATATCCGCTTGTAAATGCTCTTCACGCACCGGCAGCCAGTCATTATAAATTTGCGGCAAATCTTTTAATTGCATTCTTTCGCCCATGCGTTTAAATGTTTTATATACTTCCTCTTTTTCAGTTGCATTTAATCTTCTTTCCAGTACTTCATAAGAACGAATGGAGTAATCAATAAGCATAAATAAAACATCGCGGTAAGCCCAGTCAGGTATTTTCATAGCACGCTTTTCTTCAACAGCCGAATGTATGTAATACATCTTGTCAATAACCTGGTGCGCCTTATTTAATTCAGAAAAAACAATCAATCTTGCATAAGCAACTGTTGAAAACAACCTGCCTAACGGATCTGCAGGCAAGCGGCCTGTAAAATAGAGCCAGTCAACTGCTTTATTCAAAGCAAATTCTGCAGAAGCACCTGCAAAAATAAAAAGTATCGTATCACTGTTGCCCCAAATTTTGCGCACTACAGATTGTTCATCAACAAAATACTCCATCTTTCAAATTAACGTAAAAATGTTGCTTTAGAATACTAAGATTTATATAAATGTGGAAGCGATAAGGATGGTATATCAGCAAAGCTTATACTCATCAGCGCAACAAAAAAGCCTGTGTATAATTAATACACAGGCTTTATAATGAACATCGCAATATTAATGTTGCGGTGGTGTTGTTGTACTTGTTCCGTTTGTTGGCGGCGTAACTGTTGTACCGTTAGCAGGCGGTGTGCTTGTGTTTAACGGTGTTGTGGTGTTTGTTCCGTTTGATGCTGGATTAACAGGATTAGTACTATTCAGCGGCGTAGTACTGTTTGTTCCGTTTAAAGCAGGAGCACTATTGTTTGTTCCATTCAATGGAGTAGTAGTGTTTGTACTATTTAACGGTGTACTGTTTGTTCCATTCAATGTTGGCGAAGTACTGTTTGTTCCGTTCATAGGAACTACACTATTTGAACCATTTACTGGAGTACTGTTAATAGAATTTGTTGGCGGATTAATAGTGTTGCCGTTTGAACCATTAAGCGGTGATGTAGTGCTGTTATTTGTAGAGTTTAACGGTGGTGGCGTGCTATTAACGTTGCCTGAATTTGTTCCCGGCACAGTATCTTTTATAGTTATATTTTTTTCAATAACAAATACTGGTGTGGCCTTACTTTCTGCTGCACATAATCCTATACACATAGTAGCTGCGCATAAAGATGATAATACTTTTTTCATAGTTAACATTTTAGCTAATAAATCCAATAAATATGCCTGTTATTATAACTTGCCATCAATTTGTTTTAGGTGCTTATATTTAACAGAATGTTGCTTTGTAATTTTTAAGACGCATCACAGCATATCTTTATTAACTATGTTTTCAAAACAAAATATATATAGTAAGTTATTAATAATGTGCCTGCTTGTAATTACAGCATGCACATCATCCAAGCATGAAAATCCACACATTGAAATTGAGACGAATTTTGGAGACATAGAGGTTGAATTGTATGCTAAGCAAGCACCAATAACAGTGGCTGCATTTTTATCTTATATTAATTCAGGGTATTTTACCAAAGCGACATTTTACCGCGTGTTAAGAGATGATGAGCAACCATCAAATGCGCCAAAAGCGGAACTTATACAAGGTGGCATCTGGCAAACAAATTATAGGCTTGCTGCAACCATACCCGGTATTAAACATGAGACAACGCAACAAACAAAAATCCTGCATAAAGATGGAGCCATATCACTTGCAAGATCAGCACCAGGAACAGCTAACACAGAATTTTTTATTTGTGTGGGTGATCAGCCGGGTTTTGATTACGGCGGCGCAAATAATCCGGATGGGCAAGGTTATGCGGCTTTCGGCA
Source organism: uncultured Parafilimonas sp. (assembly GCA_964658095.1). GTDB lineage: Bacteria > Bacteroidota > Bacteroidia > Chitinophagales > Chitinophagaceae > Parafilimonas. The sequence continues at coordinate 6,504 of CAZZXW010000126.1, forward strand.
GAGTAGTAAAAGGTATGGCCGTTGTAAGAAACATTTATAATGCGCCTGAAACCGATGGCACATTTGATCCATTAATCTACATCCATAAAATAAAAAAGCTGTGATGAGCTCTAAAAAGAAATATGCATTCATTTAATTGCATAGATATATACACGTTTACTTTATAAGTTATTTACAGGAATATAAATACTGAATATTGCACCAACACCAGGCTCGGCCTGCGCTTTTATAAAGCCATGATGATTCTGCACAATTTTTTTGCAGATGGCAAGTCCAATTCCGGTTCCTTCATATTCAAACCTGCCATGTAACCGCTGAAATAATTCAAATATTTTTTCAGCATATTTTTGTTCAAAGCCAATACCGTTATCCGTAATATTTATCTTCCAGTATGTGGTGTCATAAGATTTTTCATCCAACTGCAAGTCACTTGCTTTAACTTTAGTTGCATTTATATTTATTACAGGCAACACATCTTCTTTTTTATATTTAATTGAATTAGTGATTACGTTCGAAAAAAGCTGGCTAAACTGAAAAGGTATTACATTTAAAACAGGCAGATGAGATACATTAAGTGTAACATGATGCTCTTCAAAAAGTTCAGATAAATTATTCTTTACTTCTTCAACTATGGTGTTTAAATCTGTTTCAGTATAAACAATTTCTGAAGTATTGGTTCGTGAATAATTAAGCAATGATGTAATAAGATTCTGCATCCGCTTTGATGCATTTATAATGCGTTGAAAGTAATCTTGAACAAGAGGAGAAAAATTTTCATATTCTTTCTCAAGAATGCGATTGGAAAATCCCTGTATCTTTCGCAACGGTTCCTGCAGATCATGTGAGGCAATAAAACTGAATGATGCAAGCTCTGCATTGCCTTTAACAAGTTCAGCGTTTTTTAATTCTAATTCTTTTTGATAATTGACAATAACTTCTTCATTATTCTTCTTTTCTGTAAGGTCTGTTATTATAACGCCTACTGTGGCAAGTTTAGGTTGCAAAGAAGTGAGTGAAATATAAACAGGAATGATTTTATTATTAACGGCTAAATTAATTTCTCCTTTGCTTCTGCCTTTCAAAGCCTGTGAGAAAAGTGCATCAAATTTCTGTTTTGAAGCGGGATGAATAAAATCATAAATAAAATTGCCCGCAACTTTTTCATAAGGCAGTTGTAGCAGTTCAAAAAAATAAGTATTGGTATAAACTATTAAACCTTCTTCGGTTAAGTTTAATGCGCCTTCTTCAAATTCCTCAATCAAAACTCGGTACGCATAATCACCGCTTTGCAGCGTATACACTTCTGATTGTTGGTCTGAATTAATTGCAAACGCATCTACTTCGCCTGCTTTAATTGCATCAATCATTTGCTCTGATTCTGCAAGGCGGTTTTCAAGTTCTTCAATTTTATGTAACAGTGCTGCAGTTGTTTCTTCCGCCATAAATTATTCTTTGAAAGCAATGCCTAAAGCTTTAATTACTTTTTCTGTGTTTGAAAGATTGCCAATCAATATTTTTTTAGGAGGCGGGAATTTTTTTATAAGTGAAGGACTAAAAATAATCTGTTGTTCAATGGCCATTTCAGGATGTTTATAGATATCAATTATTTCAAGTTCAAAAGCATCTTTAAAATATTCATTGCACAACCGCTTTATATTCTTAATTGCCTCCATTGATTTTTGCGACATGCCGGAAACAAACAATTGCAGTACAAGCTTTTCTTCAACATTAAATTTCTTGCCTGGTTGTTGTTTCATTGCGCAAATTATTTTGTACCATCCAACTGCCGGATGTTTAAACCGACAAGTACTTTT
>CAZZXW010000127.1:0-8314 GCA_964658095.1 uncultured Parafilimonas sp.
CACGGTTTGCAAAATGGCGTGCCGTAATAACCATCGGTGAAGGCATTCCAACAGTCGCATGTATTGAAGCAAACGCTCATGCTTTGGCTCGGTATGCTGCTTTATGCCAGGAAGCAGAAATTGTTCCGATTACAGAACCCGAAGTATTGATGGAGGGAGATCATACATTACAAAATTGTTTCGATGTAACACGCCAAACACTGAATATTCTTTTTTACCAGTTATGTAAATATAAAATTGATTTAGAAGGCATGATACTTAAGCCCAACATGGTAACTGCAGGAACTAAAAGTGTCGAAAAAAATAGCATTGATGAAGTGGCTGAAGCAACAGTTAATTGCCTGCTTCAATCTGTTCCGGCAGCAGTACCTGCAATTGCTTTTTTATCCGGCGGCCAATCTCCTGAAGATGCAGCAGCACATCTTAACGCAATACACACAAACTTTAAAAATCGCTTGCCGTGGATCGTTAGTTTTTCTTTTGCTAGGGCTATTCAGCAACCCGCTTTAGATGTTTGGAAAGGACAAGATGCTAATGTAGAAGAAGCTCAAAAGTTATTATATCAACGTGCTAAACTTGATGCGGCAGCAAGACGGGGAGAATACAGCAAGAGCCTTGAAAAATATAAAAAGAAACAATGACGATTTCACCTTTAGCTGGAAAACCTGCACCACAAAATATACACGTTAATATTCCCAAACTAGTTTCAGCTTATTACACAAAAAAGCCAGATCCATCAGTTGCGGTTGAAAAGGTTTCATTCGGTACTTCAGGTCACCGCGGCTCGGGAATCTTTTAAAATACATTATCGTTTTAAGAATACTATGTATCATACTGAAGTTATGAAAACCAATAGTACTAAAGAAGTAATCATAATGGCTAATGGAATAGAACAGAAAGAACATATTACGCTTACAGATGATGGAGTTGAACATCAGGTTACGTTGAAATATATGCACAACAAGAGCTGCCCGCTGCAATCGAATCATTGATAACCTAAATTAATAATGAGCACAAAAGGCTGGATATTTAACAGATTTGAGGAAAATTAAGCTTATATGTCTTCAAGGGTGCCTCGTCTTTTTTCCCTGAGTTCTTTAAAATGTGAAGGAGATAATCCTGTAATTTTTTTAAATTGATTCGATAAATGGGCTACACTGCTATAGTGTAATTTCCAGGCAATTTCAGTAAGGTTTAATTCATCATACACCAGTAGTTCTTTTACTTTTTCAATTTTATGCAGTATAATAAAATGTTCAATAGTTGTTCCCTGAACTTCTGAAAAAAGATTAGCCAGATAAGTATAATTATAATTGAGCTTTTCGCTTAAGTAATCAGAAAAATTAACCTTTACTTCATCATCAGCATAATGTATCATTTCAATAATAATATTTTTTATTTTTTCAATCAGAACGCTTTTTTTATCATCCATTAGTTCAAGCCCCGATTTTTTTAACGCAAAATCAAAAACCGCTAATGCTTCAGGAGAAATATTTTCTTTGACTTCCACTTCACCCAATTCTACCGATGTGTAATCTATACCTAACTTTTCCAACTCTGCCTTAACTACCATTTTGCAGCGAATGCTAACCATATACTTAATGTATAGCTTCATCTTTAAATATTCCCTAATATTATTCAAATAGGTACTACTTGCTAAAGGTGGATTACAAAAATTAATTCAATATGTTAATGGCAATAATTCTTAGTTAATTCTTTCAAGGTATTATACATAATTCAATGCCCGTTGCTTAAAATTTTCCTAAGTGAAATACCCAAAAATATCCGGTTTTAATCTTCGCTTAAGACGCCTTCATAAACAGACAAGTTAATTCAAACCAATTGTATTAACAAACGTATGAATGATGTAACATATTCACAGATATGTGTAACACTGTGCTGAAGTATTAAAGTGATCTTCGTAGTCGATAAAATTATTTACGGAATAAATTATAGAGATGAAGACAAATTCAGAGTTACAAACAGACGTTCAGAATGCCATTAAATGAGAGCCTTTATTAAATGCAGAGGAAATTGGCGTTACAGTTAAGGATGGTGTTGTTACACTTACAGGCGTTGTTGATAATTATACTAAAAAACTGGAAGCAGAAGAGGTGACTAAAAATGTTGCCGGCGTAAAAGCGTGGTGCAAAAAATTGAAATCAGGTTCGCAAACTCATTTAACAAAGGCGATAATGAGATTGCAACAGAGGTATTAAATGCCTTGAAATCTAAGTGGTCTGTACCAAACGATAAGGTACAAGTAAAAGTTGAAAACGGATGGATTACTTTGGAAGGTGAACTGGCATGGAACTATCAAAAAGATGCTGCAAAAGAAGCAGTGAAATATCTTTTAGGTGTTAAAGGTGTTTCAAACAACATCAAAATTAAATCAGAAATCCATGATGAAATTGAACAACAAGATGTCAAAGCTGCACTTGAACGTAACTGGTCAATAAATACTGATGAAATTAAAGTAAGAGTGGCCGGTAGTAAAGTAACATTAACAGGAATAGTTGATTCATTCTATCAAAAAGATGAAGCTGAAAAAATTGCATGGAATACACCGAGTATTTGGACGGTAGATAATGAGTTAGAAGTAGAATATGATTATGCTCTGGTTGATTAATTATTAGAACGGGAGTTCATTCCTCCCGTTTTTTATTGAATTAATCAACAAATGGCATTATCAAAACTTTAAATAGAAAATTTATTATATGAAAAGTAGTGAATAATGTCTTTAAAAGAAAACTCTTCTTTGGTGTTAAAAAAGTTCTTACAGATTCTAAAGGTGGCTAACATTTAAAAATAAAAAGTCAAAAAAAGTGGCCTGGTTCTTATACTCACATTTAAAAATTAAAATTGTATATAATACCGCTTGGCTAATTAATACATCGGAAACGATGTGAATGAAAATTCGTGAGCTAGTGCACAAAGTAATATTACACGCTAAACTTTTAAAACAATTGTATGAAAACCACCGCATCAAAGATTTTTATTGACAGTAAGGAACTTGAAAAATCAAAAACACACATTATTGTGGAGATAATTGAATATGTACCTAATGCTATCTTAAGCAGAACTATCATTAAAAAGACTACGGGCAATGTTACTGTTTCGTCATTTGACGCAGGTGAAGAGCTTGCTGAAAAGACATCTCCATTTGATACGTTTATCCAAATAATTGATGGCGCTGCTGAAGTTATTATAGATGATAAAAAATATATGCTGACACTTGGCGAAGGAATAGTTATTCCTGCACATGCCAGGCAGTGCATAAATGCGAATGAGCAATTTAAAATGATTTCAACAATTATTAAAAGCGGGTATGAATGATTAATGAAGAAGGCGAATGCATGAATACTCAACTCCAGCAGTAGGCACTATAAACTTTTCTTAATCGTTGTAGTTTTTCCATTATAACTTGTAAAAGTCAGTCAATAAAAAGTGCACAATCATCCAGAGATACTTCCATCACTGTACAAATTCTTTTTCAGAATATTCTGAATAGCATAAACCCGAGGCTTTTTGGAACCGCAAACATTAAAAGGCAAGTATGCAGACAGGTATGAAACCTTAATAAGAGCCGCTACTACCTGTTGCCTGTTTTACATAAGATAACATGGCAGAGCAAACATCAATTACAATTATTAGTATTTGTTGAAAATTTATATTAAATGCAGAATACTATACCTACATCGTTAGATAAGTTTTGGAGTCTTACAACAGATGAGGTATTTAAACAATTAAGCAGTTCTGATAAGGGCTTATCCAACGCCGAAGCAAGTCTCCGGATAAAACAATATGGATCCAATACTATAAAGTCACAATCGCATACATCATCTGTTTTACTTTTTCTCTCACAGTTTAAAAGTCCTATTACCATTTTACTTATCCTGGCAGCATTTCTTTCCATGGGTTTAGGCGATTTTACCGATGCTGTTATTATATTGGTGATTATACTGGTAAGCAGTGTTTTGGGTTTTTGGCAGGAACGAGGTGCTGCCAATGCAGTTTCAGAGTTATTAAAACTGGTGCAAATAAAATGTTGCATTTTACGGGAAGGAAAGGAAAGTGAATTTCCGGTTGAAGAAGCAGTGCCAGGCGATGTAATTATTTTATCTGCAGGCGATATAATACCAGCTGACAGTTTATTATTAGATTCCAAAGAATTGTTTATAGATGAAGCTGCTTTTACCGGCGAAACATTCCCCGTAGAAAAAAACATTGGAAGTGTGCCTGCTGATACAGCCCTTGCTAAAAGAAGCAACACCATTTTTATGGGTTCTCATGTAATAAGCGGGAAAGCAAAAGCACTAATCATTAAAACCGGTAAACAAACTGAATTTGGTAAAATATCTGATAGGCTAAGCACAAAAGTTCTGGAAACGGATTTTGAAAAAGGCATACGTCGTTTTGGATATATGCTTATGCAAATAACACTGGTATTAGTAATTGCAATCTTCGCAATTAACATTTTATTGCATAAACCTGCTTTGGATTCTTTTTTATTTTCCCTTGCTTTGGCAGTAGGCCTCACACCGCAATTACTCCCTGCAATTATAAGTATTAATCTTTCTGTTGGTGCAAGGGCAATGGCAAAGCAGCAGGTAATTGTAAAACGCCTTTCTTCCATTGAGAATTTTGGGAGCATGAATATTCTTTGTTCTGATAAAACAGGAACAATTACAGAAGGAAAAGTAACTCTTAAAGATGCATTGGATGTAGAAGGCAATCATTCAAATAAAACGCTTCATTTTGCATGGCTGAATGCTTCGATGCAGCAAGGATTTCATAATCCTATTGATGAATGTATTTGTAACAACTACACCGGTAATAAAAATGATTACAAGGTTCAATCTGAAATACCTTATGATTTTATCCGTAAAAGATTAACCATACAAGTAACTAATGACAGGGAAAATTTTGCCATCACAAAAGGTGCGCTTAATTCAATTCTAAGCATTTGTGATATGGCAGAAACAGCAGATGGCCATGTAATACCGATGAAGGATAAGATTGATATGATCAATGAACTTTTTAAAAAGTTAAGCGCAGAAGGTTATCGTGTGTTGGGTGTAGCGTATAAGAATGCAAACAATAAAGAAGATTTTAAAAGGGAGGATGAAGATAAAATGACCTTCCTTGGGTTTATTACTTTATTCGATCCATTAAAAAAGAACGTTAATCAAACTATTACAGACCTGGATAATTTAGGAGTACAATTAAAAATAATTACAGGTGATAATGCACTGGTTGCTGCTAATCTCGCAAAACAAATCGGCATAGAAAAACCTGTAATTATTACCGGACTGCAAATGCAGCGCATGAGCAGCAGGGCTTTGTTTCAGCAGGCTGTAAATACAAATATTTTTGCCGAAGTAGAACCCAATCAAAAAGAAATAATCATTGCATCTTTAAAAAAAGCTGGCAACGTAGTAGGCTTTATGGGTGATGGTATAAATGATGCATCTGCCCTGCATATGGCCGATGTAGGTATTTCCGTTGATACTGCGGTTGACGTAGCTAAAGAAGCGGCTGACATTGTTTTATTGAACCAGGATTTGAATGTACTTGTTACCGGCATAGTTGCAGGCAGAAAGACTTTTGCAAACACAATGAAATATATTTTTATGGCTACCAGCGCCAACTTCGGAACTATGTTCAGTATGGCCGGCGCCTCTTTGTTTCTACCTTTTTTACCCATGCTACCCAAGCAAATACTACTAAACAATTTATTGACTGATTTTCCGGAAATGGCAATCGCTACTGATCGGGTAGACCAAGTTGCAGTTGATAAGCCGCAGCACTGGGATATTAAATTTATACAACGCTTTATGATCATTTTCGGATTATTAAGTTCTGTTTATGATTATCTAACATTTGGCGTATTGCTGTTTTTAATGAAAGAAAATGAAAAAGTTTTTCAAACGGGTTGGTTTGTTGAATCTGTTATTTCTCAAACCCTGATTGTTCTGGTAATACGTACCAGGATGTCGTTTTTTAAAAGTCTACCAGGTAAGTATTTAAGTATTGCTACAGGCCTTATCGTGTTACTTGTATTCGTTCTTCCATTTACACCTGTTGCAGCTTTAATGGGCTTTGTTCGTATGCCTTTATCTTTCTATGGATGGACGTTGTTGATAATAGCAGCGTATATTATTTCCGCTGAAATAGCAAAGCGGTGGTTCTACCGGAGATTACAAAACAAGGTGTAATATGAAAAAATATTTCCCCTTCTTTATAAAATATAAAAAGGCGTTATGGCTGGCGCCTTTACTGGTTGTTATAGATGTGGTTTGTGAAATTGTGCAGCCCGAACTCATGTCAAAAATTGTCGACCAGGGTGTGAAGCAAAAAAGCCTCGAGTATATTTTTCAAACCGGCGGCATTATGGTTGGATTGTCATTGATTGCAATTGCGGCTAATATTGGCAATATCTATTTCTCATCACACGCATCTGTTGGCTTTGCTGCTGAACTAAGAAAAGGTTTATTTAAAAAGATACAGGAATTTTCCTTTTCCAATTTAGATAAATTCAGTTCTTCATCACTTACTACGCGTATAACGAATGATGTAAATATTTTGCAGGAAGTGATAATGATGTCGCTGCGTTTATTGATACGTGCACCATTGATGCTGGTATTTGCAGTCATCATTGCGATACACATCAATGCAGGCCTTGCATTAGTAATTGCTGTAGCCATACCTGTTTTATCGGTCAGCATTTATATTATACTTCGCCGTGGTCTTCCTTTTTTTGAGAAGATGCAAAAAAAACTGGACAAGGTAAATTCAGTTGTACAGGAAAATTTAGTGAATGTACGTGTAGTGAAGTCTTTTATGCGGGAGGACTTTGAAAATAAAAAATTCGGAACAGCGAATAATGAGTTGAGAGAGATGGCCATCAAGGCTTCGAGCATGGTTGTATTAATTATGCCGGTGATGCAATTAGTGATGAACATTTCCATTGTCGCAATTGTATGGTTTGGCGGCATTAAGATTATTTCCGGCACATTCCAGGTTGGGCAGTTGATGTCATTCATTACTTACATCACACAGATATTAATGTCGCTGATGATGCTATCGATGACTATCATGACTTTCTCCAGAGCGGAAGCGTCTTCAGAAAGAATACTGGAAGTATTGGATACAGAAGTAGACATTGTTGATTCACCAACTGCAACAGAAAAAAACATTCCTGTAAAAAAAGGTAAGGTGGAATTTGAAAATGTTTATTTCAAATATCATACAGATAGCAATGAATATGTTTTAAAGAACATAAATCTAATTGTTAACCCGGGCGAAACAATTGCTATCATCGGCGCAACAGGATCTGCGAAAACTACATTAGTGGAATTGATACCAAGATTATACGATGTTACAAAAGGGCGCATACTTATTAGCGGTATTGATGTGCGTGATTATACAATACAAAATCTTCGTTCAGATATTAGCCTGGTACTTCAGCAAAATGAATTATTCTCCGGCACCATCAAGCAAAATTTAAAATGGGGTAATCCGAATGCTTCTGAAGATGAAATTATAAATGCCGCAAAAGATGCGCAGGCACACGATTTTATTCAATCATTTCCAAAACAATATGAAACAGTTTTGGGGCAAAGCGGTGTAAATATTTCCGGCGGACAGAAGCAAAGGCTTTGCATAGCAAGGGCTATTTTACGAAAACCATCTATATTAATTTTAGATGACAGCACCAGTGCTGTTGATACTGAAACAGAATCAAAAATCAGAACATCTTTCAAAAATCATCTTCATGAGACAACCATAATTATCATAGCACAGAGAATCAGTTCAACGCAGTCAGCAGATAAAATAATTGTGTTGGATGATGGCGAAATAATTGGCTGCGGCAAACACGATGAATTAATAAAATCCAATGCAGTTTACCAGGAGATTTATTATTCACAAGAGCTAAAAGAACCTGTAGCACTATGAATGAATCAACTAATACAAAATTAACGCCGAGCGGACTTCCGGGCAGGCGCAGCCGAATTTCAGTGGAGAAACCAAAGAATTCAAAACAGGTCATACTTCGTTTATGGAAATATTTAAACCGTCAAAAAATATTACTGATAATCGTTCTTATATTACTACTAATTAATACCGGTGCTACATTAGCAGGCTCTTATTTGTTGCGCCCGATTATCAATAAATATATTATACCGCATAATATTCCCGGGCTTATAAAAATGATAATTCTATTATTAAGTATTTATATAACAGGCTCGCTTGCTGCCGTTTGGCAAAATCGTTTAATGATAACCGTTGCACAAAAAACAGTAAGCAATAT
>CAZZXW010000128.1:0-8237 GCA_964658095.1 uncultured Parafilimonas sp.
ATTACAATCGCTTTGTGTTAGATAATGGTTTGCGCGTTTTGGTGCATGAAGATAATTCAACACCAATGGCTGTTTTAAATGTTTTGTATGATGTAGGTGCAAGAGATGAAAATCCTGAACAAACCGGCTTTGCGCATTTATTTGAACACTTAATGTTTGGCGGCAGCATAAACATACCTGAATACGATGAACCGCTGCAGCTTGCCGGAGGTGAGAACAATGCTTATACAACCAATGATCTTACCAACTATTATTGCCAGTTACCGGCAGAAAACATTGAAACAGCTTTCTGGCTGGAAAGTGACCGCATGGTAAGCCTTGCATTCAGTAAAAAAAGTTTAAATGTGCAGCGTAAAGTTGTATGCGAAGAATTTAAAGAGCATTATATAAACAAGCCTTACGGCGATGCATGGCATAAAATGCGTGAGCTTGCTTATAAAGTGCATCCTTATAAATGGATGACGATTGGTAAAGAATTGAAACATGTTGAAGATGCACAATTAAATGATGTAAAAAATTTCTTCTTTAAATATTATCGCCCTTCAAACGCCATATTGGTTGTGGCAGGAAATGTGAAAACAAATGAAGTAAAGAAGCTTGTTGAAAAATGGTTTGCGCCTATTGAACCGGGTGAAAAATTTGAGCGTAGTATTCCACAGGAACCAAAGCAAACTGAAGCACGACAATTAACCGTTAAAGCAAATGTTCCGCTTGATGCTTTTTATAAAACGTGGCACATGCCTGCAAGATTAGATGATGGTTATCATGCAGCAGATCTTATTACCGAGATTCTGGGCGGAGGGGGTTCATCAAGATTATTCCAAAGCCTGGTGAAAGAAAAAAGGATGTTTAGCAATATTGAATGTTATCATTTTGGTAGTACCGACAAAGGGCTTTTAGTTATTGAAGGCAAGCTGGTAAAAGGAACAGATATGAAAGCTGCAGAAGCAGCCGTTGACGAAGAATTAAACAAGATAAAAACACAACTGATAAGTGACGAAGAATTGCAAAAAGTAAAAAATAAAACAGAAAGCCTTATTGCTTTTGAAGATATAACTGTAATGAGCCGTGCAGCAAGCCTTGCTTATTACGAATTGCTTGGCAATGCTGATTTAATAAATGAGGAGCTTTCAAAATATAATGAAGTAACGGTTGAACAAATTCAACAATACAGCAAAGAAATTTTTACAGCAGAAAATAGTAATGTCCTGTATTATTATAGCAATAATTAAAACATACAAAAGTTCAAAAAATTATTCGATACCATGCTTTAAATCTTATCATTTAAATAATGGTATTACCAGAATAACACCATTTATATACAGGTGCTTACCTTGTTCGGGTTTTGCTATGTTTTAGAAAGTTTTTATAATACTTAATCAGCCGTTTTCGCGGTTATGTCAAGAATTACAATCAAATAAACTTTTTATCCAAATACTTTGCAAGCTGGTTAGTATAGTTGCTTTTACCACATTGCTTAACCCAACGTATGCCACGTATTGCATTGGTTAAAAAAATTTCGTTGGCCTGCAGCAACTCCCCTGCTTCAATTTGCGCTTCTTCAAATGGAATATTTTCATCGTTTATACATTTTATCAAATGCCTGCGCATAACACCGGCAATGCAACCTTCTGTTAAGGCAGGCGTTTTTATGCTTCCATCTTTTACAATAAAAATATTGGCAATAGTTGCATCTGCAACGCGGTTTAAATTGTTTAAAAGAAAAGCATCATTCAGCTTGTTTTCTTTTGCCCATAAAGCCGCCATTGCATACGGTAAATAATTGTTGTGTTTTATGTGCGAAAACGCATCACAAGTCTTTCTTGCATCTTTATAAATATCTGTTACCAGGCCGTTTTCATTAAGCTTTAAAATTTCTTTATTCAATGGCCAGCTTTGAATAATATAATTTGGCGAACGCTTATCATCTTCATACAAACCATTATCGCCACTAAAAATAGTTACACGCACTCTTGCTGATTTTTGATGACTGTTTTTAACTATAAGATTTTTTATTTGTTCTGATAGATAAGTATGTGTAAAATAATCGGGCGTATTAAATTTTAATATTTGCAAGGATGAAAACAACCGCTCATAATGATAATGGCTTAGAGCGATTTCTCCATTTATTATTTTCATAGTTTCAAAAAAACCATCGCCATAACGGAAAGACCGATTGTTGGCAGATATAATTAATTCACCTGTTTTATAAAACTTATCGTTATACAAAAAAAATCTGCCTTCTTCCATCCAACAAAAATAATAACACATGTACTTTTAAGCATTAATATTCGTTTTAATTAGCAATTAAAAATCAAACACTGCATATGAAAATCTCAAAAACTTTAATTCTAAGTTTTTTAATCGTTTGCAGCTTTCATGCTGTGGCGCAAATGGAAGGCTCAAAAGAAATTTATGAAGCACCAAAATTGAAAGAAACAATCGCCAAACACAAGATGGTTGCTATACTTCCTTTCAATGCAAAAATTACATATAAGCGAATACCCAAAAACTATGACGCTAATGCAAATGCAGAAGAAGAAAAATCGCTAACAACAAGTTTGCAATCTTCCATGTTTACTTTTCTTTTAAGAAAAAGCGATAATTATACCTGCACTTTTCAAGACCCGACCAGAACAAATGCGCTTCTTAAAAAAGCAGGTGTTTATGATCATTTAGATGAAATGACACAAGACAGCATTTGTAAGATTTTAGGTGTTGATGCGGTTATTGTATGTAAATATGAATATGAAAAAACAGCAAGCGAAGGTGCGGCTATTGCCAAAACAATTTTATTTGGAGGCCTTGGAAGTAAAACGGGCAGCGGCGCTCTTACCATGCAGATTTATAATGGTGGCGATGGCAACCTGCTTTGGCGTTTCTATAAGGCACTCGATGATAGCGTGTTTGGTTCAACCGACCAGGTGATTGAACATATGATGCGAAAGGTTTCCAGAAATTTTCCTTATGATAAATAAGTGTTTAATTTGGATTGATGAAAATAGCCGATGTAATTACTACTCTTGAAAATCTTGCTCCAACGGCTTTACAGGAAGATTATGACAATGCCGGTTTAATTACAGGCAATGCTTTTACAGATTGTAAAGGCGTTCTTTGTTCGCTTGATGTAACTGAAGAAATTATTGAAGAAGCAAAAGCCCGCAACTGCAATCTTATTGTTGCACATCATCCGATAATATTCAAAGGCCTTAAAAAAATTACCGGCAAAAATTATGTTGAGAAAGCGATTATAGCAGCTATAAAAAATGACATAGCATTATATGCAATTCATACAAACCTTGATAATATTATTGATGGCGTAAATAATAAGATTGCAGAGAAATTAGATCTTATCAACCGTAAAATTTTATTGCCTAAACAAAACCTGTTGATGAAGTTGTACACGTTTGTTCCGGTTGATTATGCCGAACAGGTTCGTGCTGCTTTATTTAATGCAGGTGCCGGCAACATTGGCAATTATAGTGAATGCAGTTTTAATGCTGAAGGAACCGGAACTTTTAAAGCCGGCAAAAACACAAACCCTTTTGTTGGCGAACAAGGCAAACGGCATGAAGAACATGAAATAAAAATGGAGCTGATATTTCCGTCTTATTTAAAACAACAAATCATCACTGCATTAATTCAATCACATCCGTATGAAGAAGTGGCTTATGATATCATAATGCTTTCAAACGAATTTCAAAATACAGGCAGCGGCTTGATCGGTGAATTAGAAAAAGAAGTTTCTGAAAACGAGTTTCTTCCTATCTTAAAAAAACAATTCAATTTAAAAGTTATTAAACACACAAAATTGTTGAATAAGCCAATTAAGAAAATTGCTTTATGCGGCGGTGCCGGAAGTTTTTTAATTAACAATGCGCTGGCTGCAAACGCGGATGTTTACATAACTTCAGACATAAAATACCATGAATTTTTTGATGCAAACAACCGCATGTTAATTGCAGATATCGGGCACTGGGAAAGTGAGCAGTTCACAATTGATTTATTATACGAGGTTTTACAGGCGAAATTCCTTAACTTTGCCGTCCTCAAAACAGGAATACAAACAAATCCTGTTTATTATTTTACTTAATATTTTACATAAACATGGCAGCAGTTAAAGAATATTCCGTTGAAGAAAAACTTGCTTCATTGGTGCGTTTGCAAAAAATTGACAGCAAGCTGGATGAGATTAAAATTTTAAAAGGCGAACTTCCTATGGAAGTAAGCGATCTTGAAGATGAAATAACAGGTTTGCACAGCAGGCAAACAAGAATTGAAGAAGAAATTAATGGCATTACAGAATTTATCGAGCAGAAAAAAAATGCTATTAAAGATGCAGGTGAGCTTGTAAAAAAATATGAAAAACAAAGCAGCACCGTAAAAAATAACCGCGAGTACGAAGCGCTTACTAAAGAAATTGAAATGCAGGAACTGGAAGGTAAGCTGGCGGATAAACACATTCGCGATGCCAACGAAGAACTTGCTGAAAAAAGCAAGTTGCTTGAGCAAACAAAAAAGCATATTGCAACAAGAGAAACATCTTTAAACCAAAAGAAAAGTGAGCTTGAAAAAATAATTGCAGATACTGAAAAAGAAGAAAAGCAATATGCAAAACTTTCCGGTGATGCACGCGAAGGAATAGATGAACGTTTGCTGTATTCTTACGACCGGATCAGAAAAAGTTATCGTAATGGTTTGGCTGTTGTGCCTGTGTTAAGAGATGCGTGTGGTGGTTGTTTTAATGCAATTCCTCCGCAGCGCCAAAGTGAAATTCGCCAGCATAAAAAAATTCTTGTTTGCGAAAATTGTGGAAGAATTTTAGTTGATGAAGACCTGAACACAGCAACTGGTGTAAAATAATATTAACATCTTTATCTTATTAAAAGGGCGCTCAATTCAGCGTCCTTTTTTATTTTCGGGCTAATGAAGCATGCAACCAAAAAAATAACCTTTTTTCTATTTTTCTTTTTTGCAATTAATGCGGTTGCGCTTGCCAATAAAGTGTATGATTTTAATGCAACCTGTCAGCAGGCTTATAAAGAAATAACAAGCCTGCGTTTAAACAATGGCGCCAAACTTATAGCGCAGGCAAGGCAACAAAATCCGGACAACCTTATACCAGATTTATTAGACAGTTACATTGATTTTTTTATTTTATTTTTTAATGAAGATCCTGCTGAATTAAAAATCCGTGAACCACATTTTGATGATCATTTAGATCGCATCAGTGATGGTCCCGATGCTTCGCCGTTTTATAATTATTCACGTGCTGTTGTGTTAATACAAAAAGCCTGCGTTGAAATAAAATTTGGTGAACGATGGAGCGCCGGGTGGAATTTCAGAAAAGCTTTTACATTAATCAGGGATAACAAAAAAAGATTCCCAAACTTCTTACCCAACAACATGATCTACGGGCCAATGCTTGTTGTTGCCAGTACCATACCGGATAGTTACAAATGGCTCGCCGGTTTATTTGGAATAAAAGGTTCAATAAGCAACGGCATGGCTTTAATGCAAACAATGCTAACGAGTAATGATGGTTATGCACGCTTGTTTTATAATGAAGCTTCATTCTATTATTGTTACATTTTATTTTACATTCAAAACCAGCCTGAACAAACATTCCGGTTCATCAGCCAGAACAAACTTGACCTGGTAAATAACCAGTTACTTACTTACATGACAGCGAATCTTGCTATCAATAATAAAATGAATGATTATGCTCGTAACATCATTCAAAATAAAAATGATTCACCGTTGTACCTGCAAACACCAATCTGGAATTTTGAAATGGGTTATGTGCAAATGCGCAGCCTTGATTTAGATAACGCTGCTAAAAACTTTGAATATTTTTTATCACATTTTAAAGGGAAATTTTATGTAAAAGACGCTTGTGAAAAACTTGCCTGGTGCTATTACTTGCAAGGAAATATTACCGCTGCCAACAATGCAAAGCAAATGATTTTAAAAAAAGGAAACACAGATACTGATGCAGATAAACAGGCAAACAGAGACGCAAAACAAAACAGGTGGCCTAATATTATTTTATTAAAAGCGCGTCTGTTAAGTGATGGCGGCTACAATGCTAAAGCGATAACATTGCTGTCTGATAAAAGCACAAAAGATTTTCCTGATGCAACCGATCAGCTTGAATTTACTTATCGCGTTGCAAGAATTTATGATGATATGCATAGAGATAGTGCAGCGATAAAAAACTACCTGAATACAATTGCCATCGGTGAAAACAGAACCGAATATTATGCATCACGGGCTGCTTTGCAGATTGGGCTTATTTATGAAAAGCAAGGTAACAAAACCACTGCTGTACAGTATTATAAAAAATGCCTTGGCATGGATAATCATGATTACAAAGATTCAATGGATCAAAAGGCAAAAGCAGGTATAGCAAGATGTACAGGTGGCTGATTAACTTGATAAATTATTTTGCTGCAAAGTTTTACTCCCGATATTTGTTTGCATGAGAAAGCTTATACTCTTCCTTTGTTTCCTTACAATTAATGTCATTTCAATATCAGCCCAAAACGTTCCTTCGCCTAAAGATTTTTTAGGTTATGAATTAGGCGAACATCAAACACCAACTTATAAAGTAGATGCTTATTTTAATGCTGTTGCACAGGCAATGCCGTCTATGGTTAAAGTGCAGAAGTATGGAGAAACAAGTGAAGGCAAAGATCTTATGGTGGCCTTTATTTCATCACCACAAAACATACAAAACTTAGAAGAGATACGGCAAAATAATTTGCGTTTGGCAAGCATGCAAACTGATAAACCTGCTGACGTTAATACACCTGTAATCGTGTGGCTAAGCTATAGTGTACATGGCAATGAAACTGCCGGAACAGAATCTTCAATGAAAGTATTATACTCTTTGGTTGATCCTGCTAATGCGCAGGCAAAACAATGGTTACAAAATGTTGTGGTTATAATTGATCCTTGTCAGAATCCTGATGGGCGCGACCGTTATGTAAACTGGTACAACAATGCTGTTGGTAAAAATTTTAATGCTGATCCGCAAAGCCGTGAACATGACGAACCCTGGCCTTATGGAAGAACCAATCATTATAACTTTGACATGAACCGTGACTGGGCATGGCAAACACAAATTGAAATGCAGCAAAAATTAAAATTGTATAACAACTGGCTGCCGCAGGTACATGCTGATCTGCATGAACAGGAATATGATCATCCATATTATTTTCCGCCGGCTGCACAACCATATCATGAAGTAATAACGCAATGGCAGCGGGACTTTCAGTTGATTGTAGGAAGAAACAATGCTAAATATTTTGATGCCAACGGATGGTTGTATTATACAAAGCAGATTTATGATTTGTTCTATCCTTCTTATGGTGATACGTATCCAACTTATAGCGGTGCAATCGGCATGACGTATGAACAGGGCGGCATCGGTGCAGGGCTTGCTATAAAAACAAGTGATGGAGATACGCTTACGCTTGCTGACAGAATTTTGCATCACTATACAACAAGCATATCAACGATAGAAATAAGTTCTATCAATGCACAAGAATTGATTACTGAATACAAGGAATTTTTTGATGATAACCTGAAAGGTGTTGGCATGGATTATAAAACGTATGTGCTTACATCATCAGATAAAAATAAGATTGAAGCCGTAAAAAAACTGCTTGATAATAATAAAATTTTTTACGGTATCGAAAGCAATAAAACATTTAGTGGTTATAACTATTATACCAACAAAACAAGCAGTTTTAATTCTGAAGGTTATGATATTGCGGTAACCACCATGCAGCCCAAAGGGCGTTTGGTAAAGGTTTTATTTGAGCAGCAAAGTAAGCTGGTTGATTCTGCTACATATGATATAACTGCCTGGAGCATTCCTTATTCTTATGGTGTAAATGCCTGGGCAGTTAAAGAAAACCTGCAGTTGAATGCTTACCCGGCTTCAGAAGCTGTAACACCTGTTACAAGCAATTACGGCATCCTTGTTCCTTATACTTCTTTAAATGCTGCCAAGGTTCTTGCGAACCTTCTTGCCAATAATATTCGTGTACGTTTTTCTGTAAATGCTTTTACATATAATGGTAAATCTTTTGGCCGCGGCACATTAATTATTTTAAAAGGAAATAATGCTGCTGACTGGAATGATGCGGTTAATAAAGCATGCAGCACTTATAATGTGCAGCCTTATGCAGTGCAAACCGGTTTTATGGATACCGGCGCAGATTTTGGCT
>CAZZXW010000129.1:0-8220 GCA_964658095.1 uncultured Parafilimonas sp.
ATGCAATCTACAGATTCATCATGGAAGCCTTCGGTTAGTATCGCCTAACCGGGCTTACTTCATCGAAATATCTGTCCTGCATCAAATGCGGGAAACCACTTATCAAAAAAGATAAGTGGTTTTTTATTTTTATTATCAGGCTATTTGTTTGCGTTTGTATTTATCAGCATTAAGAATAAACACACTTGATAAAATAATGGTTAACGCAAGTAGCTGTTTGTTGCTAATGGTTTCACCACCAAAAAAAACACCTAACAAAACAGCAACAACAGGATTTACATAAGCATTAGTACTAACCTGTGTAGCAGGCCGTACTTTAAGCAGCCATATATAAGCGCTGTAACCTGCCAGTGAACCCATAGTAACAAGATATATAACAGAAAGCCATGCATTAACAGGCACCTGTTGCCAGTTGAAATGTTTTAACTCACCGCTGAATGGTATAACAATAAAATAAGAAAGCGCTGCAGCCAGCATTTGCCATGCTGCACCTACCATAGTATCACCTTCATCAGAATGGTATTTTGAATACAGCGAACCTGCAGACCAGCAAATATTGCCAAGCACAATAATTACAAGGCTTATTAGCTGTATTTTATTGTTTGTAACCGCTGCAGATGCTGTAATTTTTTGTGCGAAGAGAAGTACTACACCGGCAAAGCCTGTTATAATACCAATAATAATTTTGTTATTGCTGAAATTTGCTTTGCGGTTTTTTCCATCCAATAATACAAACCATAAAGGTGTGGCCGATACCAGCACAGCAACAAATGAGCTGGGTAAGAATTGTTCCGTCCAGATAATAGAACCATTGGCAATAAACAATAATAAGTTACCTGTTATAAATGATTGAATAAGCTGCTTCTTTAAAAACAATTGCCTCTTTTTAAACGCACACCATGCAAGTAAAATAAGCCCTGAAGCTGAAAAGCGTAATAAACCTAACAGGAAAGGTGGAAAGCCTTTTTCTGCAGCTTGTATAAAAAAATAAGTAGAGCCCCATACGATATATACAATTGTAAAGGCTGTAACAACTAAAGCCAGCGGTGCAGGTTGCGTTTGGTTTTGCTGCATAACACTGCAAAGATGCAGTTAGCGCTATTAAGTAAAAAGTATATAAGTCTTAAGATTATTAAACTTAAAAACACCTATAACGCTGCGCTTAAATTAATCAGGATATAATATCTCATTAACCCTTACGTTAATAAATGCGAACAGATTTATTGTATATTTGTTTTCAGAAAATAATCCAACGTCCTCTGAAAGGTCAACACAAGCTAAGCTTCTCTTAGCCTAACATTGCTCCCTTCTTCAGTTTACGTTAGCTTATTAAAATCAATATCCGCATCATGAGCCAATCGCTTACTGATAAAATCAATATATATATTTCGGTTGATCTTAAAACCGTTCAGGGTTATTTTAATGCACATGATCCATCACCTATTTACAAAAAGCAGATCAATCAAAAATTTGAATCTTATATTTTGAATGCAGTAAGTTCTGCAAAAAGATACTCTGCCATATTTTATAAACTAAACTGCCCGGGCGCAATAAACAGGCAATATGCTGAACCTTTAATGCACGCTGTTAAAAGGCATTTTGCCAATAAAAAACTTATACGCAGCGAGGAGTTTAATAAATTTAAACGGCGCAATTTTATACTGCTTGCCATTAGCAGCAGCATTGTTATTGTCTCACAAACATTACTGCCTTTGTTTATGCCGGAACATGTTGCGGGAATTTATAACGGCTTAAAAAACTGCCTTGATGTTTTTAGCTGGGTTATTTTATGGCGGCCTATTTATGAACTTGTTTTTGAATGGAACCCATTTTTAAAAGATATGCTGTTGTATAAAAAACTATCGACAGCAGAAGTGCTGATTATTGAAGATAAAAAAATTCAGGAAGCAGATCAGCAACCAAAATTTAATAATCTTAATGAAACAGAAATCAGTGAACCTCTAACGCTTGAATCCCTATTATCAAATTAAAAATTGCTTTATGACTCACCTTAATTACACAATTATTTTAATTACCTGGCAAAGTTGGTTGTTCAGCGCTGCTGTTTTGGTTGTATGCGCAGTTGCTGCATTTATGTTTTGTAAGATAAATTCAAAAAAATTCATACATGAAAACAACATGCTGCAACAGCGCATTGTTGAATATAAAGAACTGCTTGAATATGCAAAACAGAATGAACAAAAAGCAAAAGAAGATGTAGAAGTTGCAAACCGGTCAAAAGGGTTTTTGCTTGCCAAGTTAAGTCACGAAATACGCACACCGATGAATGGCGTTATCGGCATGGCCTCTTTACTATCTGAAACAGAATTGAGTGATGAACAAAAAGAATATACTGACACAATAATTAAAAGCAGTGAAAAGCTGATGACAAGCATTAATGATATGCTGGTTGCAGACGTGATAACTTATACTGAAAGCGGAACTGCAAGAACACAGCTTGAAGAAAAAGACTATAACCTGCGTAATGCTATAGAAGATGTGCTGGAATCATTTGCCGGTAAAGCTGCACAAAATGAAGTTGAGCTGATTTACCTGATGGACAATGGTGTACCTGAAATGCTGATAGGCAATGAAGTGCGGTTAAAGCAAATACTGATGAACCTTGTTGAGAATGCTTTGCGTTTTACAATGAACGGAGAAATTTTTATTTCTGTACAAATGTTACGGTTGTTAGAAGGTAACCAGGTTGACCTTGCATTTGAAGTTAGAGACACTGGTACCGGCATGCCTGCTAAAGAAATTGAATTGTTATCAAAAGATATCAGTGATATTAATACATCTAATGAAGGCAATGCGCTTTCGCTTATAATTTCTAAAAAGCTGGTAACATTAATGGGTGGTAAATTAGAAATTGAAAACAAGCAAGGGCCGGCATCGGGCACAATTATTAAATTTAAACAACGTGTAAGAACAAGCCTGCAACCGCATCGTGCACCAGTTAAATTTAATACTGCTGCAAAGAATAAAAACATATTGTTAGTGGATGATAATTATACCAGTCAAACTATTTTAAAACAGCAGTTGGAACAATGGAACTTATCACCGTCAGTAGCATCATCTGCCAAAGAAGCCATTGACATTTTAAACAGCAATAATCATATTGATATACTAATTACAGATATGGAAATGCCACGCATGAACGGCATTGCGTTGGCTGAAGCAGTTAAAAAGATCAATCCAAAAATTTCAATCATGTTGTTGAATACAACATTTGATGAACAGTATAAAAATCATGCGGGTTTATTTAAATCAGTGCTAACCAAACCTGTTAAACATCATTTGATGTATAAAAATCTTGCAAGAGAATTGACTACTATTGATGTAACAGAAGAAATTCAAAGCAGCAGCAAGCCGCGATTGCTTTCAGATACTGCAGAGCAATTTCCGCTAAGCATTCTTGTTGCAGAAGATAATAAAACCAACCAGGACGTTGCATTGAAAGTGTTGAAAAAACTTGGTTATGAGGCAGCACTTGCAGAGAATGGCGAAGAGGCTTTGGAAATGGTAAGTGAAGGGCAATATGACATCATTTTTATGGATGTGCAAATGCCCGTGAAAGATGGTTTGGAAGCAACACGTATGATACGTCTTTGCTTAAACACACAACCGGTAATAATTGCCATGACAGCAAATGCTATTGATGGTGACAGACAAAAATGTTTAAATGCGGGCATGGATGATTATATGAGCAAACCTTTCAAAATTGAAGAGCTTACTAGAATGATTGAAAAATGGGCGAGACAGATCAAAGTGAAATAATACTACTTTAATTATATTAATTGAGATAGTTAACAAGAAGTTATGCGGAAATGGATACTAATAAGCTGGTTGTCAATTTTGTCATCAGGAATAGTTGCGTTTTTTTGGTATAATGAATGGAAATATAGTTTGCCGACTCCGGTTCCTAACAACTATATCGCTGTTTATCCGGGTACGCATGTTGATATTGTTTCTGCATTAAAATTTAAGAACAATAAACCTACATTCCTTCATTTTTTTAACCCTGACTGCCCATGTTCAAAATTTAATGTACCGCATTTTAAGTCGTTGGTAAAGCAGTACGGCAATGAAGTAAATTTTGCTATTGTTATAATGAGCAATAAAAAATTTTCGTCAAAAGAAGTTCAAAATAAATTTGATCTGAATATTCCCGTTTTATTCGATAGCGCTATCGCTAAACAATGTGGTGTTTATTCTACTCCACAGGCAGTAATTATCGATAAAGCCCAAAAATTATTTTATAGGGGAAACTATAACAGGAGCCGCTATTGTACTGATACAAAAAGCAATTATGCCCAGATAGCTTTAGATTCTCTCTTGCATAATAATACATCAATAATTTTTAACAAATACGCATTGCAAGCATATGGTTGTCAATTACCAAAATGTACGAGATAATGAAAGATACAGAATTGAAAATGCAAACTGCTGCTCACAAGCTTGATGTAAAAAAAAGGTCTGATAAGATAATGAATTATTTTCTTGCGGCCTATTTTTTAATAGGTCTTATACTTGCCAGTTTTTATGATACCTGGTCAATAGCACTTGGTGTTGGAAGCCTATCACTAATAGCATACTATTCGGCAAAATTTCTATTGCCTGATTCAGATGTTTATCAATATGTGCTAAGTGCTGTACTGGCAATTTTTATGGCTCAGTTTATTTACCAGATGCATGGTTTATTCGAAATGCATTTTTTTGCTTTCATTGGCAGTGCTGTACTGATTACTTATCAAAAATGGAAACTGCAAATTCCAATGCTAGTACTAGTGGTTATACATCATGCTACATTAGGTTATCTTCAAAACATAGGTATTGATAAAGTATATTTTACACAGCTTGATTATTTCGCTTTACAGACATTCGTTATACATATAATTCTTGCCGCCATAATATTTTATATCTGTGGTTTGTGGGCTTACCAGTTAAATAAATACAGTGAAAAACAAATTGCCCAAAACATTGAAGTGGCAAACTTGCATAAAGAAGCTGTTCTTTATGAGGAAAGAAAACGTAGTGAAGAGGCTCTTAGAATTTCTTACCAGGCTGCAGAAAAAGCACGTTTGGAAGCAGAGCAGGCGAACCAGGCAAAAAGTGTATTCCTGGCTACGATGAGCCATGAGATACGTACGCCGATGAATGGTGTAATAGGTATGGCTGACTTACTTGAGCTTACTGAATTAGATCTTGAACAACGCTCTTTTACTGAAACCATACGTACCTGCGGAGAAGGCTTACTAAAGACCATTAATGATATCCTGGATTTCTCGAAAATAGAATCCGGTAATATGGAACTCGAAAATATTGACTTTGATCTTCGTACCTGTATAGAAGAAGTACTGGAAGTATTTTCTGCAAAAGCTGCTCAGAAAGGTTTGGATTTAGTGTATCAGGTTGATCCAAAAGCTCCGATGCAGATAATCGGCGACAGTCTGCGCCTCAGGCAAATTTTAATGAACCTTGTTAGTAATGCTATGAAGTTTACCCAACATGGAGAAATATTTGTAAATGTGCAGCTATTGCAGACTTATAGTGATGGACAAATAGAATTATCTTTTGCAGTAAAAGACACCGGCATAGGAATACCTGCTGATAAAATAGACAGGCTATTTAAATCTTTCTCACAAGTTGATTCTTCAACAACCCGAAAATATGGCGGCACAGGATTAGGTCTTGTTATTTGCCAAAAACTGTCAAAGATGATGGGCGGTGATATTGAAGTAAAAAGTGAATCAGGAAAAGGAACAACATTTTTATTTACTATAAAAACAAGCGTAAGCAGGCAATTTTTGCGCAGTTATATACATAATAATCTTGCTGGTATAACAGGAAAAAATATTTTAGTTGTAGATGATAATGATACTAATTTAAGCATTCTTAAAACCCAGTTAGAACAATGGAAACAATTACCCCATATTGCAAGTTCAGCTAAAGAAGCGCTTTATATTTTATCTGAAAACGCAGATTTTGATCTGATTATTTCAGACATGCAAATGCCGGACATGGATGGCCTTCAGTTTTCTGCTACTGTTCGCAACCTGTATCCGGATATACCTATTATTTTATTAAGTTCGATTGGTGATGAATCGCACAAAAATTATCCCGGATTGTTTGCATCAATACTTACCAAACCGGTAAGGTACCAGGTGTTACAAACACACATACTCAATCAGCTAAAACATATTGATACTTCAATAACAGAAGTTAAACATAAAAATAAATCGCAATCTGGTAATACCGCATCTTACCCATTAAATATTTTAGTTGCTGAAGACGATGGTACTAATCAAAAAGTTGCAAAAAGTATTTTAAACAAGTTGGGGTATTCACCTGATATAGCGCAAAACGGAGAAGTAGTATTACAGATGATTGAGACGAAAAATTATGACATCATATTTATGGATGTGCAAATGCCTGTGAAAGATGGTTTAGAAGCAACCCGCATGATACGCCTTTGCTTAAACACACAACCGGTAATAATTGCAATGACAGCAAATGCTATTGATGGTGACCGGCAAAAATGTTTAAATGCAGGTATGGATGATTATATGAGCAAGCCTTTTAGAATTGAAGAACTAACAAAAATGATTGAGAAATGGGCAAGACAGATTAAAGTGAAGTAATTCTTATCATCAAACAAAATCCAAAATACAGTTTATGAAAATCCGCTATTGCTTTTTATTGCTGATGTTTCCGGCTTTAATGTTTGCCCAAAAACAACAACTGGAGTTTGAGCATTTTAGCACCAATAACGGCCTTTCGCAAAGCAATGTGTTGTGCATAATGCAGGATAGCAAAGGCTTTATGTGGTTTGGTACACGTGAAGGGTTAAACAAGTATGATGGGTATAAATTCACGGTATATAAAAATGATCCTAATAATAAAAACAGCATCAGTGGAAATTATATTTCATCTATTATTGAAAGCCATAATGGTGATATTTGGATAGCTACAGCAGATGGAGGATTATGCAGGTATAACACTAAAAAGGATCAATTTACTTCATATAAACACGATGAAAAAAATGCCGCTAGTATTTCAAGCAATTATGTAAATGCCGTAGCAGAAGATGATAAAGGAAATATATGGGCTGGAACTGAAGAAACGGGCTTAAATATGCTGGATATTAAAAAGAATCAATTTGTTCATTATAGATATAATAAAAACGTAAATAACTGCCTAAGCAGTGATAATATAAATGTTATTTTAAATGACAGTCAGCACAATTTATGGATAGGTACACAAGATGGAGGGCTTGACTTATTTAATCCCAAAAATAAAACCTTTACCTGCTTTATATACAATCAAAGTAATAACGCGTATTATTACAATGTTTATTCAATGTTTGAAGACAGCCGCCACCGTTTATGGCTTGGAACTAAAGGTGATGGATTAAACCTGTTTAACAAAACAAACGGCACATTCACTAATTTTAAAAACGATCCACATAACGCCAATAGTTTATGCCGTAATCAGGTACACTCTATTGGTGAAGATAGAAACCATAATATCTGGATAGGGACTGAAAACGGCGGCTTATCCATTTTTAATGCCGAAGAAAAAATCTTTACAACTTATGTGCACGATGATTTAGATAATGCCAGTATAGGCAGCAATTCTATTTATTCTTTTTGTAAGGATACTAAAGGCAACATGTGGGTGGGCACCTTTACAGCCGGTATTGATTTTCTTAATGCAGATAATAAGTTTCAACATTATAAGCGAAATTCATTGCCAAACAGTTTAAGCAGCAACCTTGTATTATGCATATATGAGGACGCACAGCAAAATAAATGGATTGGCACAGATGGCGGCGGACTAAATTTATTCGATTCTAAAACAGGCAGTTTTAAGCATTTCATTCATCAGGATGGAAATACAAACAGCATTTGCGGTAACTATGTTTTAACTGTACATGATGATAGTGAGGGAAATTTATGGATTGGCACCTGGGGAGATGGTATTACTATCTACAACAAAGAAGAAAACACTTTTAAACATTTTAAATATGATGATGCCAACCCTGCCGGTTTAAACAGCAACAATGTGTGGGTAATTATGCAAGACAGAGATAAAAATATGTGGATAGGAACTTTTGATGGCGGCCTGGATTTATATAATGCTGCAACCAATTCTTTTATTCATTATCAATCTGATGTTGATAATCCTAATAGTATAAGCAGCAGTAAAGTAAAGTCT
>CAZZXW010000130.1:0-8191 GCA_964658095.1 uncultured Parafilimonas sp.
CCAACAGCATTTAATATATCAGCATTAGGGCCTTTATTTTTACCCTTGCTTGATGTGCTTGCTGTTATTGCCTGCTCAAATTTTTGCTTGGCTGAATTTATATCACCACCCTGCAAAACTTCCACTTCACCACTACCTACCCAAACCCATGGATCGTTTACACCTGCGGTTAATGCATTTTGATAAATTGCTTTCGCGCTGTCTATTTGCTTATCGCCAATGTAAGCCTGCCCCAACCAATAAATAGCAACAGGGTCTTTTGAATTTGAAGCAACAGCTTTCTGTAAAGTTTGCTTTGCGCTTGTATAACGTTCATAATAAATGAATTTAATTCCATCATTTACATTTTGTGCAGTAACACTGGCACAAACAGCTATTATACCAAAAGCAGATAAGATAATTTTCTTCATTGTTCTGATGTTTTATTTAAAAGATTTTTGTTCGTTTCCATAAAAGATTTTCTATAATTAAAATCGATTTTTGCAGGTACAAGATAACTTCTTCTAAAAACCAGTTGCCCTCTCTCAAGCATCAAATAGTTAACAAATCCTGTACCTAAACCTACTGCATTTTCTTTCAATATATAATACAATGGCCTATACAGCGGGTATTGCCCTGTTGTAATAGTTGCCTGCGATGGTTTTGCAAATACATCTTTATCACAAATTTTACATTCAATCAAGGCAAAGCGGATTTTTTTTTCATAATTCAACTGCTCTGGATCATCCAAATCTCCAACCCAGGATGAGCCAACAAAACCAATTGCATCTGCATTGGATGATATATAATCAACTACACCTTTACTGCTGCCGGCAGCAAATACATTGCTTCCAAAGTTTTTCCCGTTAAGCAAAGAATCTTTAAGTAAGCGCACTGTGCTTGTTGCATTTTTACCATCAAGCACAATTGTTTTACCAGTATCAGCACCACTTAAATAGCTTTTTAATTGCTGCAATGTAAATACACTGTCTTTAGAATTTATATTTACTATTACATCAATTGCATCATAAGCAATAACATCCCATGTTGGCTTAAATGATAATTTTTGTTTATAATAATTATTTTCATCATCACTTAAGCCTCTTGAAACAATTATCATTCTTGTACTGTCACTTTCCAAATCCCTGAAGCAATCAGCCTCAGATTTATAGCTTGCATTAATCTGTGTTTGCTGATGCGTTAATTTATACACTTTGATCTGTTCGCTTATTACCGGTTTAAAACTCTCATCAACACTTATATTTATTTTACCATTTGCCGGTGTATCAAAAGCCATGTTTTTACTTCTGCAAGCCACCAACAGCAAACAAATATAAACGCTGCAAACAAAAACCTTTAACTGCATACCCGTTCTCATCAATTAATAATCGTGTTTAAATCCTCTGTACACTCTAAAACTTCCATACAATAAACACAATGCTGCAAAAGCAAACCGCAAACCGCTATCAAGATCTGCAATCAAAGACAAGCCGAATTTATCACCAAAAAATAATATTACAGACATGGCAAGTATTAGGCCTGCGAATGTAAAATCATATATCATTCGCATTACAACGTAATTTTTCCTTCTCCTGCTTTCGTATTGATTTTCCACTTCAAAACCCGTTTGTGAACTGGCAATATAGAATTTTTTATTGTTCATCCGCATTTTGAAAAGTTACAGGCAAATTAAAGTACACGGCAACTGGTTTACCATTTTGCAAGCCACACTTCCATTGCGGCATTTTGCTGATAGCCTTTACAACTTCTTTATCAAGGTCTGGCCTGCCACTGTTTATAATTTTTATATTTTCAATATTGCCATTCTTTGTTACTATAAAAGATGCAACCACTTTTATTTTTTCTTCAGGCTGTAAATCATCAGGCTGTTTAATATGTTGTTGAATGAATTTTATCAATTCATTTATGCCACCGGGAAATTGAGGCATCACATCTGCCGAAATTAAAGGCGCATCATTAATAGCCGCAGGCATATCAGTTGTTGAAGCAGCAACATTGTTTCCATAGTCAGATGGCGGCGCTTCAACTTTACCATCCGGCGCCATACCATCTTTATTCATATTGCTTATAATGCTGTTATCAATCTCATCAATTGTTGGCTGTGTTGATTTTATATTATCACTTGTTATTACCGGCGTTGAAGTGTTTACCTGCCTTGTGCTATTTACATGTTTTGTTTGTATTGGTTGCTGTGGCTTTACTGCTGCTGTTTTAAAAGTTGATAAACTATCATCTGGTGTAAGTATGATGGTTTTTGTCAGATATCTTTCTTTGTTATGATGCGTTGAAATAATAAATGTAAAAAAGGCACTTAACAGAATGGTTGCTGATATTGCTGCTTTAAGTGTATTGTTATAAGATTTGCGCAACGTGTAAGCGCCATATAATTTGTTCCTGTTTTCAAACAGGATGTCAAGCAGATCGCTCTGCATAATTTTATCAGGTAACATAAATAATTTTTATGATGAAATAATCAGAGCGCTCTTGTTATGAGATGCTGCGAAAGCTAAATTCCATAACAAAAAAATCAGCGGTTATCTTTGTTGTATGAAAATATTAATGGTGTGTCTTGGTAATATTTGCCGCAGCCCGTTGGCAGAAGGTATTTTGAAAGAAAAGGCTAATAAGGCTGGCCTTGATTGGTTTGTTGATAGTGCGGGAACAAGTAATTATCATATTGGTGAGCCGCCACACAAGCTTTCGCAAAAAGTTGCGAAGCTCAATGGTATTGATATAAGCAAACAGATGTGCCGGCAATTTGTAAAAGAGGATATGCAGCGCTTTGATAAAATTTATGTAATGGATAATGAAGTTTACTATGATATAAAAAGCATGAGTGGTTCTTTATGGAACAAAGACAAAACCGATCTTTTGATGAACGAATTATATCCTGGTAAGAACATAGACGTGCCTGATCCATGGTATGATGCTGAACCGAAGTATCATGAAGTTTTTAAAATGATAATCGAAGCTTGTGATGCGATTGTTGCTAAATACAAAAATCAAAATTCAAAAGTAAAAACAGAGACTGCCTGATTTTTAATTTACTTAAATGAAACCATCCACACCGCAAGGCACAAGAGATTTTAATGCTGAAACTTTACGCAAACGCAATTATATTTTTCAAACAATAAAAAATGTATTTGAGTTGTATGGCTTTCAACCTTTGGAAACACCTGCCATGGAAAATCTTGAAACATTAACAGGCAAGTATGGTGATGAAGGTGATAAATTAATTTATAGGATTCTTAATTCTGGAAATTCCTTTACAAGTGAGGTTGATGAATTCGTAAATGAAGTAGGGAAATTTACATTTCGTGGGTATAAAGAAAAAGATTCTTATTCTCCTGAATCAGTACAAAAAATTAAACAATTATTTGGATCAAAAATTTCTGAAAAAGCTCTTCGTTACGATCTTACCATTCCTTTTGCACGATATGTGGCAATGAATTATGGCCAGTTAAGTTTTCCTTTTAAGCGTTATCAAATACAACCGGTGTGGCGTGCAGATCGTCCGCAGAAAGGAAGATACCGTGAGTTTTATCAATGTGATGCAGATATTGTTGGCAGTAATTCTTTATTGAATGAAGTAGAGTTCGTAAACATATATCTTGATGTTTTTAAAAAATTAAATATTGATATTGAGCTGAAAATCAACAACAGGAAAATTCTTACTGCATTAGCCGAAGCAATTAATAAAACAGATAATCTTACCGATATAACCATTGCAATTGATAAGCTTGATAAAATTGGTTTAGAGAAAGTAAAGGTTGAATTAGCTGAAAAAAATTTATCTGAAACAGAGATTGATGTTATTGAAAAATATTTATTGATTGATGGCGATAATCAAGCGAAAATTAAAAGCATAACTGCATTGCTTGGTGAAACAGAAACAGGGAAGAAAGGTATTGAAGAGCTTGAATACATTTTAAGCTATCAATTTGGAATCGCAAATCTGCAATCAGAAATAACCATTGATTTTACACTTGCCCGTGGCTTAAATTATTATACAGGAACCATCTTTGAAGTAAAGGCAAAAAATGTTCAGATGGGCAGCATAGGCGGTGGTGGAAGATATGATGATCTTACCGGTTTATTTGATGTTTCGAATGTTCCGGGCGTTGGTATAAGCTTCGGCGTTGACCGAATCTACGATGTAATGAATGAACTGAAATTGTTTCCTGCAAACATGAATATATCAACGCAGGTTTTATTTTTTAACCTCGGTGAAGAAGAAAGTAAAACTGCTTATACTTTAATGCAATCGCTGCGCAACAATAATGTTAGTTGCGAAATATTTGTTGATAAAGCAAAGTTTGATAAGCAGTTTAAATATGCAGAACGTAAAAATATCTTGTACGCTGTAATAATTGGTAATAAAGAAATTGAAGAGAAAACCTGCATTATTAAAAATATAAAAACAGGTGTTCAACATACAATTAGCCAAAATGAAATTTTAGAATATTCATTTTTATAATTATAAAATTGATCCGTAAAATTTATAATGTAAGCTTATCATTTTTATTATGCCTACATGTATTTGGCCAGGCAAAAGGTAACCTGTTTATCATTGGCGGCGGACATAAATCAAAAGAGTTGATGCAGCAACTTATTTCAACCGCTCAATTAAATTCAACAGATTATATTGCCATATTGCCAATGGCAACAGAAGAACCTGATACCGCTTACTATTATATTAAACAAGATTTTGAAACGGTTTGTAATAACGCTGTTATTAATTTCAATTTTACAAATAATGACATTCATAAAACAGCATGGCTTGATTCTGTTCAAAAGGCAAAAATAATTTTCATAACAGGTGGAGATCAAACCCGCTTTATGAAGATTGCTTTGCACACACCGGTACAAACTGCCATCCTGAAAGCATATAAAAACGGAACCACCGTTGCTGGCACAAGTGCCGGCGCAGCTATGATGAGCCATTATATGATAACAGGAAATCAATTAATTGGTGACACAACTTATGAATCAACCTTTCCAAAGCTTTTAAATAATAATATAGAAATTAAAGAAGGCTTAAGCCTGCTTGATTCAGCCATTATTGATATGCATTTTATTATAAGAAGCCGTTACAACCGTTTGTTAACCGCCATTACAAAATATCCAACATTACCTTGCATTGGTATTGATGAAGGCACAGCAATCATCGTTCATGAAAACAATATAAAAGTTGTCGGTGCAAGCCAGGTGATTGTTTTTTCTAACCCACAAAACTTACAGGTTACAGACAAAGGCTTTATAAAATTTGATGATGTGAAAATGAGTGTTTATACCGATGGAGATATTTTTAATCTTAATCATATAAAATAAAAAACCACCTCGTTAATTGAAGTGGTTTATGATTATTTAGTTGAAATTAATCTTCTACTTTCACCTTGCCTTTACTCTTTGCAATTACTTCTTCGGCAATGCCATTTGGTGCCGGTGCATAATGCGAGAATTCCATGGTTGATGTTGCACGGCCAGATGATAATGAACGAAGCTGTGTTACATATCCAAACATTTCACTTAAAGGCACTTTTGCTTTAATAACCTGTGCGTTGCCCCGGCTATCCATTCCTTCCAGCATGCCACGACGACGGTTAAGATCGCCTGTTACATCTCCCATATATTGATCAGGTGTAACCACTTCAACCCGCATGATCGGTTCCAGTAAAACGGGTTTTGCTTTTTTACCTGCTTCGCGAAAACCGCCTTTAGCACAAAGTTCAAAGCTCATAGAATCCGAATCCACAGCGTGGAAGCTTCCATCAAATACACGTACTTTCATATTCTCCATTGGATAAGCAGCCAACACGCCAGTACCCATAGAGTTTTCAAAACCTTTTTGAATAGCTGGCACAAATTCACGTGGAATTGAACCACCAAAAAGATTATTTACAAATTGAAAAGCTTTACCCGGATTTTCTTTAATCCATTCCTCATCAGCCGGGCCAATTTCAAATTCAATGTCAGCAAACTTACCACGGCCACCAGTTTGTTTTTTGAGCACCTCACGGTGTTCTATTGATTTGGTAAACGCTTCTTTATAAGCTACCTGCGGGTTTCCCTGATTGATTTCAACCTTAAATTCACGCTTCATGCGGTCAACAATAATTTCAAGATGTAACTCGCCCATTCCTGATAAAATTGTTTGACCAGTATCTTCATCAGTTTTAACACGCAGTGTTGGATCTTCTTCAACAAGCTTGGAAATAGCCAAACCCATTTTGTCAACATCCGCCTGTGTTTTAGGTTCTATTGCAACAGATATAACCGGTTCCGGAATAAACATGTTTTCCAATACAATCGGGTGATTTTCATCACACAATGTATCTCCTGTTTTTATTTCTTTAAATCCCACTGCTGCTGCAATATCACCAGCTTCAATAAAGTCAACCGGATTTTGCTTATTGGCAAACATTTTCATAATACGGCTAATGCGTTCATTCTTTCCGCTGCGCATGTTTTTTACATATGAACCAGCTTCCAAACGTCCGCTATAACAACGGAAGAATGCCAGACGCCCTACGAAAGGATCAGTCATAATTTTAAAAGCCAACGCAGCAAATGGTGCTTTAGGATCTGCTTTGCGGCTGATCTCTTCGCCGGAATCAGGATCAGTACCAACAGTATCCGGCAAATCAAGCGGCGAAGGAAGATAACGGCAAACGGCGTCCAATGCAGTTTGCACGCCTTTATTTTTAAATGAAGATCCGCACATCATTGGTACAATACTTAAATCAAGTGTGGCTTTGCGAATAGCTTCGTGCAATTCATCTTCAGTTATCGTATTTGGATCATCAAAGAATTTTTCCAATAACCTATCATCATATTCAGCAACTGCTTCTACAAGATTTTGCCTCCATTCTTCTGCTTCTTGTTGTAAATCTTCAGGAATAGGAACTTCTTTAAAAGTCATACCTTCTGTGGCATTATCCCAGATTACACCTTTCATTGTGATCAAATCAACTACGCCTTTAAAATCATCTTCTGCACCAATGGGTAACTGAAGAGGAACGGCCTTAGCTCCAAGCATTTCTTTTACTTGCGCAACTACCATTAAAAAGTCAGCGCCTGCACGATCCATCTTATTTACAAAACCTATCCTGGGCACACCATACCTGTTTGCCTGTCGCCATACAGTTTCACTCTGGGGTTCAACACCATCAACTGCAGAGAATAAAGCTATAAGACCATCCAATACACGCATGGAACGTTCTACTTCTACAGTAAAATCCACGTGACCCGGAGTGTCAATTATATTAAAGTAATATTTTTTGGTTGCATCCGTTACTTTGCCTTGCTGTGTAGGAAAATTCCATTGACAACTTACTGCTGCAGAAGTTATCGTTATACCTCTTTCTTTTTCCTGTTCCATCCAGTCTGTAGTAGCTGCACCTTCGTGCACTTCACCAATACGGTGTATCATACCAGTATAGCGAAGAATGCGTTCTGTTGTGGTAGTTTTACCTGCATCAATATGAGCGGCAATTCCAAAGTTTCTTTGTAATCTTAAATCAGCCATGTTTATTTAATTATTGTTGGATACTTTCTTGAATTGTATCAGATCTGTTATAAATAAAAAATTGAGCGGCAAAGTTACTGCTTTTTATTTTTTAAATTGGTTTGAAGAGTAATATAAACACAAAAAAAAGCCGCCTTAGTAAAGGCGGCTTTTTTTAAACAATTGATTATTATTTACTTTTTTTCAGATTTGGATGTGGAGCAGGAACTGTGTTAGGACCTTCTTCAGTAGTTGGAACTAAATCTACTGATGTACCTGAACCTTCTGCACCGTAAGTGAATATTACACGTGATTCACTGATACCTTGTTTTTCAGTCAAATAAGTTTTAACTGCATTTACATGATCCCAACTTAGTTGTTGAGCTTTTTTATCTGAAGCACCATAACCAACTAATTTAACTTTACAATTTGGATTAGCTGTTAATTGTTGAGCTACGTTATCCAAAAGTGATTTTGCTGTAGAATTTAATGTTGCACTGCCTGCTTTGAACTGTACACTTGGCAAGCTACCAATTGAACAGCTTGATGTCATTTTTAATGAATCAATTGCTTTGCAACAAGCTGGTTCAGGACATGTACCTACACCATCAGCATTTACAGGGAAACAGTTTTGAGGAGTAAGTTTTTCCTTATCACGGCAATCAGGAACACCATCACCATCTG
>CAZZXW010000131.1:0-8191 GCA_964658095.1 uncultured Parafilimonas sp.
TGTTTTTATATTTTGCTGTATAGAAGACTTACTTGTTGTATATGTAACTGACGGATCTAAATTAAAGTTGTACTTTTTTTCTTTTTCTTTATAAAATGAAAGCCTGTAAGTATAGTTGGCACTTTGCGTTACATTAGAAAGGTTGTTTACGATGTTTACATAACGGTTGCTGTTAATATCAGCAGAATTGTCAATGTATAAACCTAATTTTTTTAATTTGAAACTATAATCAAGATTGCCTCCAAAAGATCTGTTACCATTCAGGTTTACAAATTGATTGATGGTTCTGCCAAAAGAATCAACATAAGATTTACTAACAATAGCATTGCCTGTAAAGTTTGAATTGAAACGAAGAAATATACCGCGTTCTTTCAATACCTTATAATCATTAAAATTTAAATAAATATTATTTTGAAAAGCAGGCTTTAAAGATGGGTTACCAATAGTTATATTTAACGGGTCTGTGTTGGTTAAAACAGGTTGTATCTGGTTAATGTCCGGTTGCTCTGTATAACCCTGGTACCATAGAGAAACTCTTCTTTGTTGCGAAAACTGGTAAGACATATTTACCTGCGGATACCAGTTTACAAACTTTCGTATTGCGGTTGAATCATTTAATTTATTGTTTGATGAAAATCAGAATAGCCAACATCTGTTCCAAAATTCAGCTTCAGTTTCTTCTGAAATAAACTATAATCAATGCCGCCACGGTTTGTAAGAATTTTGAACAAATAATGGTTGCTGTATAAACTATCAAGCGCAGAATATTTTTCATTTGCTGCTTTATTATAAGAGTTAACGGTAGCATTACTGTTACTTACAACAACACCGTAATTAAACACAAGAGACGATACCTTACTTAAAGGCTCAGTATAAGTAAGTTTGGAGTTTAAAGAAATACTTTCTGTGTTGTTTGTTTTGTATTGATCCGTAAGCGTATCTCTTACAAGAGCGCCTTTTAAATAATAATTATTATTTGAATAAAGAAAACCAGTCGAAGTATTATCCGTATAATTTTCTCTCACGTTTAATGAAAGCGTTCTGCCTTTCTTTTTAAATTTTTTACGCCACAGTAGATTACTGTTAACCGTTTTATTATCGGCAACAGTTGATATTCGGCGAAGCGCATTATTCACCAAAGAACTATCACTGGCTCGTGCTTCAGATGAATCTGTAAGGTCTGATATTTTATGATCAATTCCCCCATCTGCTGTAATTTTTAAAGATGATGAAGAATCAAGCTGGTATTCATAAGTACCGTTAATACGGTTACGCAAAATCTGGTTATGAAAACTTTGTTTATCATCATTAAAGTATAAAGTATCCGGTAAAATAAATTCTGAACGTGTGGAGCTTTCACTGTTTACACGCAATTGAAGCGCTTTATAATTTGCATTCAGCGATTGCTTATCATCATTCCATTTATTATTGAAGTGCAAGCCACCGGTTTGTACAAGCGGCGTTCCCTGGCCATTATATTGGCCACTCCATAAATCAAAAGGATCATTATTATCAATATTTATAGAAAGGCCTCCGTTCTCATCAACGTCTGCATTTGAAAAAGGATTATCACCATAATTATTCTGATCCTGCCAGTTAAGCCCTGATGTTCCCGTGTTTGAAACAATGCCATAGAAACCGAGCTTTCTCTTTCCTTTAAAATCATTAAACATTAACTGGCTGTCATGGTAACCATCAGTACCGCCACTTGCATTTGCTTTACCAAAATATCCGTTTTTCTTATTGTCTTTAAGCTTTAAATTAATGGTCTTCTGCTTTTGCCCGTCATCTATTCCGGTAAATGCTGCCTGGTCACTTTTCTTATCATACAACTGAACTTTATCAACCATATCTGCACGCAGGTTTTGCGTTACCAACGTTGGGTCATCACCAAAAAATTCTTCACCATCAACCAATACCTTTTGCACCTTTTCACCTTGTGCAGTTATGTTTCCGTTCTTATCAATTTGTATTCCCGGTAATTTTTTTAAAAGATCTTCAACCGTAGCATTGGGTTGCACTTTAAAACTATCGGCAGCAAATTCTGTTGTATCACCTTTTATTTTTATTGCACTAACGGTGCTGCGCACAAGAACATCCTGCAAAAGATTTGCTTTTAATATCATTGAAATGTTGCCAACATTAATTTTTGATGTATCGTTTATTGACAGGTAATCAGCAAAATCAACATATTGCGGATAAGTGATAAGAAAAACAAATTTGCCTGAATCAAGATTTTTAAATTCGAAATTCCCTTTTGTATCTGTTCGTGTGAATTTATATAAGATAGAATCTTTTGCATGCAGTAAGCTTACTGTTGCATTTGATAACTTTTGATTGGAAGTAGTATCATTAACTACACCTTTCAACGTTGCTTTTTGAGCAGATGCATAAAAACCAATGATCATGCACGCAACTGCAACAGGTAAAAATTTTGACATAAGCGTAGCGGGGTTTCAGCATTAAAATGAACGAAGAATTTTTACATAAGAAGTTAACGAATGCTAATTTTATATTAAAGGCTTGCTAAATATTTAAACGGAACAAATCAGTTTTAAAATAAAGTACTTACCTAATGTACTATAATTAAAAGTATAATTAATGCTTTATTAAAATCTTCTCTAATTTGTGAACATGAATTTCAGGCTTCAAAGTATAACAATTTGCTTATTAATGTTTGTTCTTTCTGCTTCAACAATAACAGCACAAACAAAAAAATTTGATACAACCGTAAAAATGGCCGACCAGGGTTTTCGCGTTACATGCAGCAATAAAAATGTTGACCGGAATGATGTAACCATTGCTGCCATTGGGTTTCATGCCAACAGCAATATTCCTTCCTTTAAAGTGCAGGGTAGAATTTTTAAAGCCTTGATTGATGATATGAACGATGACGGAGTTCCTGACCTTGTTATTTGCGTGTACAGTGGAGCCGATAATGAAATAGGAACAGTTGTCGGAATATCTTATACTGCAGACAAAAATTTTGAACCTGTTTATTTTCCTGATATTTATCTTGATGCAAAAATCCGGGATGGTTATAAAGGCCATGATGAATTTTCTGCTTTAACCGGAACCTTATTAAGAAAGTTTCCCGTGTACTTATCAACGGATACAGATAAACCAACAGGCGGCATAAGAACAATTCAATATAAAGCCATGATGGATAACGGCCGCTTATCTTTTAAAGTATTAAGATGGTTTGATGTAAAGTCATAACTATTCAAACATTTAATTTATTAACGATGAACAACAATAACGATAGCATAAAATATGAGAACATACATTTTGTTGACAGCACAAAAGCTGTATGGAATTATTCGTTGTTTACAGAAGAAGACATTGCAAATTTTCAGAATGGCACACATTATCGCTTGTATCAATTATTTGGCAACAAGCAGCTTGAAGTGCTTAATACCAAAGGAACTTACTTTGCCGTATGGGCTCCAAACGCAACGCAGGTAAGCGTTATAGGTAATTTTAATGATTGGAATAATGAAGCGCATAAGCTATATGTGCGCATGGAAAGCAGTGGCATATGGGAAGGGTTTATTCCGCATATTTCAAGTGGCGAAAGTTATAAATATCATATTCATGGCTTTGAAGGTAAGCATTTAGATAAGGGCGATCCGTTTGCACATTTATGGGAAAAACGACCGCTTACGGCATCTATAACATGGGGAACTTTTTATGAATGGACAGACAAACACTGGATGAAGCATCGCCATAAAAACAATTCTTTAAAGTCGCCTTTTTCTGTTTATGAAGTGCACCTCGCAAGCTGGATGCGGCCTGATAAGTTTGATGAAGAAAGTTATAACACTTACGCGCAAATAACAGAGCGCTTAGTGCCTTATGTAAAGCAAATGGGTTTTACGCATGTTGAGTTTATGCCGGTGATGGAGCATCCGTTTGATGGAAGTTGGGGTTACCAGGGCACAGGCTTCTTTGCCCCTACTTCACGCTTTGGCAGTCCGCAGGATTTTGCTGCAATGGTTGATGCGTTTCACAATGCAGGCATTGGTGTATTGCTTGATTGGGTGCCTTCACATTTTCCGTATGATGCACATGGCTTGTTTATGTTTGATGGAACACATACGTATGAATATGCTGATATGCGCAAAGGCTATCATCCTGATTGGAACTCTTATGTATTCAATTATAAACGTGGTGAAGTAAAGAGTTTTTTAATAAGCAATGCACGCTTTTGGTGTGATCGTTTTCATATTGATGGCCTGCGTGTAGATGCGGTAAGTTCTATGCTGCAATTAGATTATAGTCGTAAAGCCGGCCAGTGGGAGCCGAATGAATTTGGAGGCAACGGCAACATTGAAGCCATTGCTTTTATTAAAGACATGAATGAAACTTTATACCGCGATTTTGCTGATGTAATAACAATTGCTGAAGAGGCCACTAACTGGCCAAAAGTTAGCAGGCCAACATTTGATGATGGCTTAGGCTTTGGCATGAAATGGATGATGGGCTGGATGCATGATACATTGGATTATTTTAAGATGGAACCTTCGCTAAGGCATTTGTTGCAAAACAAGTTTTGTTTTAGCATGATGTATTTTTATGATGAAAATTTTATGCTGCCTTTAAGCCATGATGAAGTGGTGCATGGTAAAAGCCCGATGATCTATAAAATGCCTGGTGATGAATGGCAAAAGTTTGCTAACCTGCGCTTGTTATATACATACATGTTTACACATCCTGGTGCTAAGTTATTGTTCATGGGTGATGAAATTGCGCAAACAAAAGAGTGGAATTACAAAAGTGAATTGCAATGGGAACTGTTGCAGTTTGTTAGTCATGGCGGCATGAAATACTGTGTTCAAAAACTAAATGAACTATATAAAAGCGAGCCGGCCTTATATGAAAAACAATTTGAGCCAGGTGGCTTTGAATGGGGTGATCTTACGAAAGGCAGCGAGGCGGTTATAAGTTATAAGCGTAAAGGCAATCATGCAAAAGATGATGTATTAGTGATTTTAAATATGACGCCAACTGTGCACTATGAATGGGAAATATATGTGCATGGTAAAGCTGAATGGAAGGAAATTTTCAATAGTAATAATAAAGAGTTTTGGGGAACAGGCGATGTGTATAATCCTGATATAAAAACAGAGTTGGTTGATGCAGACACAAAAGCTTACAGGCTTAAAGTTCACCTGCCTGCATTAAGCGGAATTGTGTTGAGATAACATATCTAATCAACCAATCATCTACATTAATTATAATGAGTAAGCTAAAATATTTTCCGTTTAGCGGTCAGTTTGATTTGCGAATGGGCACTGTTGCATTTAAAGAAAATGACAGGCTGGTTGAAACAAATAATGAAGAATATCTGCATGAAATAAATGTAAAAAGGCAGTTATTAAATCAAGATCATCATTATTACTATCGCTCAACGCCGGATACAGAAACAGCACAATGGGATGTGTTGGAAATTGTATTAAATAACCTTGTAACTTTTGAACCGCAACATTTTTCATTAATCAGGTCAGGCAATAAATGGCATTGGCAAAATAGGCTGTTGAATGAAACAGTGGACTTTATTTTTGGCGATAGCAAAACGCTGCCATTTGAGCCACTTGATTGGGTTGGCAGGCAGGTACAGGAAGATCTTGTTATTTTAAGTAATGATAACCTGGCCGCCCTTGTAGCAGGGCAACTTTGCTTTGCAAATGGATGGAGCATCAATGATAAGTTTGGTCAGCCTTTCTTAAGCATTCATGCGCCTGCACCAAAAATGATCGAGCCAACTATGCAAACCGCTCAAAAATTAATGGAACGCATCTTTGCTGAAAGACCTGTTTGGCGATGCAGTTGGAATTTTAAAGTATGGAATAATCTTGATCTGTCTTCCAAGTATAATGCAGCGTACAATGATGCATTAAAAATAAAAGCAGCTGATCTGACTGCAGAAAATATTGCTGATAATGTATATCTGCGCATTGAAAGACAAACCATCAGCAGGTTGCCTAAATCAAACAATATTTTATTTGGAATTCACATGTATCAAAATAGTTTAGAGAATGAAAACATGGATAAAAAACAGGCAGCAAACATGCTGAATGTTATCAATACCACACCAAAAGAAATGCTGGATTATAAAGCGATAACTCCTTTTAAAGATGCATTGGTTACTTACCTTGAAAAGATTGTTGCGAGTGATTAATATTTCGCTTTTGCCAAACCAAATTTTCCAGCCATAAAATTTTATAGTAAGCCGGACAATAAAAATAGTAATTGATATAACTGAAATGAAGCATTATTTGCTTTAATGGGGTTCTGTATGAGTAAGCAGCTCTTGCTTGAAAAAAAATAAATTGTTTTTGATTCGTATTTTCAAAGTCACCAATGTCAGCAAACGGTGATTTATATTCTTCTTTATAAACACCAAGCCGCATTAAAGATGTACTCAACAAAAGTTTATCCATCACATTTGTACTTGCATTAAATTCAAACTGCGCATCATTAATTAATTGTTGTTTGTACATCTCAAGTTCAGGAATTTTAAATGCACTCATCAGCCGCACAACGTGATAAATTAAAACAGCAGTGCGCACATAATATGGTGAAATGTAAACCGGTGCAGTCATGTATTTACGATCATGCACCATATCAACAATTAAGTTAAGTGTTGCACTGTCCTGCTTTACAAAAGGCAATTGTTTATTTAAAACAAAATATAAAATATTGCATTGAACAGCGAAGTCAAAATCAGGTATGGTGCGGCTTCCAAGATATGTGCTGTATGCCGGAATGTTTTTATACTTGTTATAAGTGGACGTTATTTTTCTTTTTGGTGATGATAAGTTAGCAACAGCTTCTAATCTTTTTTTATAATCTAAAATGTCTTGATCACTGCTGCTGTTAGTTAAAAAAATGATGGATGTATCATCCGCATCTTCACCCTGACCAAAAATTTGTTTTAAATATTTATAGAAATAACTATGCGGCATTATCGGATCTTTTGTTGCCCAGAAACCATAGTAAGGATAGCCATGTTTATTGCGGAACAGCGGGTAAATTCTTTGTATTGATGATATAATTTTTTCAGCGATTGCTTTATCATCTTTATTTAAATAAGGCAACATATTGCGTAATGTAAATGCTGCTACTGCCGTATAAAAAATGTTATTATCTGCAACATAATTATGAGGTGCGCCACCACATTCGCGGTAAGTAGGAAACATTCCGGCATAAAAATCTTTGCCCTTAGTTTTGGTTTGTAATGATGCAATGTTTAAAAGCAATGCATGGATAAGCGAATCATTATTTTGAGAAAAAGATCCGGTTCTCAACAACAGC
This sequence comes from uncultured Parafilimonas sp., assembly GCA_964658095.1. Lineage (GTDB taxonomy): Bacteria > Bacteroidota > Bacteroidia > Chitinophagales > Chitinophagaceae > Parafilimonas. The sequence continues at coordinate 7,318 of CAZZXW010000131.1, forward strand.
ATCAATAACACAAAAATGTATCGCTTTAATTTTGCCATGTAGGTAATTGATAAGCATAACGAAGCCACATAATAATATTCTTAGGTTTTTCCATATCCACTATCATGTCCTTTCTTTTCAATTGCCACCAGTTAATTTTATATCCATGTTTATTTTGTGTTTTAATAAACTGGTCAATCGCTACCAAACTTCTTGCATTAATAGTATTCATTACAATACAAAAACCTTCTTTATCCTTTTTTGAATATGGCAAAGCATAAATTTTTTTATTTTGTTCCTTCACACGTTCAACAAAATCTTTTTTAAACTGAATAAAATCATCGCAGGTGTTTACCAGCGTATAAATATTATCACGCACATCTTTATACAAATCAAAAATATCGTTACCTAATTGATACAAGCTCCCAATCAAAAATAAAACCTCGAGCATTTGTTCATCTGCAATATCATTTAAACATTGATGATAAATAATAACACTTACCGCACCCTTTGTATAAGTAATACGCTGCATTTCCTCTTTTGAAATAGTTGAGTGCGTTTGCTTTTCTGTTTCAACCTGAATGTTCAATACGTCCTCAGAAGCTTTAATATATTCAGCTTTATGTGGTACTGTTTGCAATAAATGTGTTTGGATTTCTTTTGCCACATGTGCCGAAAAGGTAGATGCAGCAAAGGTTTCAGGTTGAAACGTGATTTGCCTGATGCTTACATTATCAAGTTTATCAATATCAAACAAATCATCGCCAACCGGTGTAAGAATGCCAAACAATGTGGCGCGTTTGCGCTCATCATCACTCAAAATTTTTCCATACAATCTTTTATAACTGCTACATAAAAATGACGTGATAAACAAACCATAGTAGTTTAATATCTT
>CAZZXW010000132.1:0-8191 GCA_964658095.1 uncultured Parafilimonas sp.
GATGAATTTCTCTAATATAGAACCATGATTATATTTAAAAGAAACCAGGCTTATAATTATAAACCTGGTTTGCTGAAATTACAAAACGTAAAACACAAGAACTTTATATAACACAAGCTATCTTACGGCAATTTAAAATGAATAACTTAAAGTGATTCCATAAGTCCTGGGATCCCCAAGCACTGCAGCATATTGACCAGTATTGCCTGAAGCTACCAGTAACTGTTCAAAGTAATCTTTGTTGAAAATATTTCTGCCCCATATAAAAGCAGTAAGACCATTGTTTACATGAATGCCTGTACGTGCATTTACAAGTATATACGATGGTACATTTAAGTATTTGGATGGTGTAGCACTTGATGAAAAAGATGAACGGTAAAAGCCTTCCACTGCAACAAAAAATCTTCCTGGTTTGCCCATAAATAATGCAGGCACACTAAACTCTCCACCTAAAGAAACAGACCATTTCGAAATACCAGGCAGCACTTCTCCTGAAATATCTTTATATGCTGAAGGGCCGCCGGTTTCTTCTAATGGTACAGGTGCGTTTTTAAATGAAATATATTTTCCGTTGGTATAAGCTGCAGCGCTATAAACTGAAAAATTACCGTTGATTCTGCTGTTACCATCAAACTCTATTCCTTGAATACGTACTTTTTCAGCATTGGCAAGATAGCCGCGGTTTAAACCAGGTTCCGGTGTTTGCACCAGTGTTTGATAATTTTTAATGTTGGAGTTATATGCAGTTAAGTTTAAAGTTGTACCAGGGAAAGGTGTTGTTTTAATTCCAGCTTCCCAATGCTGCACATGTTCAGGTTTTATAACTGCAAGATCAGTTAAAATCTTTCCGTTATCTGTTGGCAAGCCACCAACATTAATACCAACAGATTTATAGGCTGTGGAAAAAGTAAAGTATGTGTTAACCTGTTTTGATGCTCTGTAAGATAGTGTAGCCAGGTAAGAAACATTATTGTTATCAGTGTTTGTATTAAACTGCTGATTTGTATAAACCAATTTTTTTATAGCAATTAAATTAGAATCGGTTGTTTGTAATCCGCCGTAAGTTGTTCTGCTGTAATTAGCTTTTTTCTTATCATAATTATAGCGGATGCCACCAAGCACATGCAACTTTTTTACAACTTCCCAATCAAGCTGCCCAAATGCTGCACCGCTGAAACTTTTTAAATCTGAGATTGTACGTATACCATATCCGTCAAGCAAACCCGGTGTTGCCCAATCAGAACTTGTTGTGCTTTGCAAAAATCTCCATTGATCAGGCCCTGATTCTTCTGTTGAGTATGGATCAGTTTTAACATCTTGTCCAAGTGCAAACACGCCAACCACACCGCTTATGTTTGAACTGATATTGCCGGCATAACGCAGTTCTTCTGACCATTGGTTTTGTTTGGATGGCGCCTGAGATAATGCTAACGCAGATAAAGCTGTATAATCTCTGTCGTTTGATGAATTCCATTTCCAGAAGCGCCAGGCAGTAGTAGAAGTAAGTGTTCCGCTACCTAATTTAAAATCTGCATTTAATGATGCGCCACCTAACTTATTGTCAGAACGCCAAGGTGTGTTCTGATCAATGATGCGGTCAAACGGGTTTGATGTAGGCAGTTTATAATTAAGATCAGCAATAATTGCATTAAACTGGCGATATGCTGGGCGCAGTGTTTGTACAACACCTGCAATTACCTGCGCATACCCATTTGGATGCTGGGTTGAATAATCGCCGGCAATTGTAATGGCAATCTTGTCTGTCGGTGTATACAAAAGCTGGCCACGCATACCAAGATTATTTAAATCATTCACTAATTCATCCTTTGCAATATTCTTTATTGTGCCATTACGTTGTGTACCTGAAAATGATAAACGGCCGGCTACTTTTTTTAAAATCTTACCGGTAATAGAAGCTTTGGCTTGTACATAATTATAATTACCATAACTCAATTCAAAGTTACCACCAGGTGTAAATGACGGCTTAAGTGTAGTTATAACAAATGCACCTGCGGTTGTGTTTTTGCCAAATAAAGTGCCTTGCGGTCCCCGCAATACTTCAATGCGGTCAACATCAATAAAATCAAGTGTAGCAGCAGCAGGCCTGGCATAATAAACACCATCAACATAAAAACCAACACCAGGTTCAATACCATCATTTGTTAATCCAAACGTCGTTCCCTGGCCTCTAATGTTTAATGCGGTATTGCGTGGGTTGGAAGAATATAACTGAACTGATGGAACAAATTCTTTTATCCTGTTTACATTAAAAGAACCTGATTCATTAATTTGTTTACTGGTTAAAACAGTTACAGGCATTGGTACATCCTGCAATACTTCACGGCGGCGCCGCGAAATTGTTATAACTGTATCAGTGTTATATAAAGATTCGAGTTGTATTACAACATTATTTGTATTGCCGTTTCTGATAACAAACTCTTCAGGTGAAAAACCAACAGATGAAACAACTAAAGTAAAAGGATATTTTTCTTGCAAAGCAAACGAAAAATGACCCGATGAGTCTGTGCTGGTACCAAGTTTAGTACCCTTAATAACAACACTTGCAAAAGGTACTGCACTGTTTTGTTCATTTACAACTTTACCTGTAAGCTGCGCAAATCCAAATATTGGAATAACAAATAAAATTAACTGCGTAACTAATAGTTTCATGATACGTTTGGTTATTAATAATTACAAATTTTCTCTGTAATTACAAACGTATATAATTCCTATCAATTCAGTAGGAATTAACCTCAAAAAAATTATTTTTTCTTGTTTATAATTTTTGCAACAGGTGTTGTTTGTAAATGTTCGCTGCGTTTAATAATCTCTGCAAGAGTAGCATTTTTAAGCATGCGCACTGTTTCTGCACGCACTTCAGAAAATACAGCACGAATGCCACAGGTGCCTTCATCAACACATTCATCACAGCGTTTGTAATATTTATAAGCAACACAAGGCAGCAATGCAATTGGCCCGTCAAACAAGCGCATAACATCAGCAATGTTTATTTCTTCAGGAGTTTTTTGCAATGAATAACCGCCCGTTTTGCCTTTACGGCTGGTAAGCATACCTGCATTGCGCAACTGTAATAAAATGGCTTCAAGAAATTTTCTTGGTATATGTTCTTTTTCAGCAATGCAGCTTATTTGTATTGGTTGGCCTTTGCCTTCACGGGCAAGATAAACCAATGCATTAATAGCGTATTTCGTTTTTCTTGAAACCATTTTACAGATCCGTTATCTTCTTTATTTTAAAAACTATAAATATAATAACCCCAGGCATCAAGATGCATCTTTGTATTGGCTATTAATTTTTCTTTCTTTTGTGTAAACACATTTAATGCATTTCCAATAATATCATGATCAGATATTGAAAAATCCTGCGGTTTATTAGTAAGGTTTGTTATTACAATTATCTTATCTGTACCGCTGCTTCTTTCAAATGCATAAACTGCACTATCGTTTGTAGTAGTAATTTTTTTGGTTGATGCATTGGCTGATAATGCTGCATGCTGCATTCTTAAATGTAACAACGTATCGTAAAAGTTTGCTCTTGCATATTTGCCAAAGTGAATTGCATCTTTATAAAAAAAAGATATGCTGTCAAGCACTGGTTCTTCTTGACCGCTGTAAACCAAAGGCACTGATCTTTTAAGTGTTTGTGTTAACACAGCAAATGGTGCATGAGAAGCGCCGGGCATTGTACCATAGTCAGCTTTGTTCCAGCTATTCTCATCATGATCACTTGTAAAATACATAAGCAAAGCATTTGCAGGAAATGTTGAATCAATAGTATGAATTACGCTATCTAAAGCAAATGCATTATTTCTACCCGCAGCAATTTGTTTCATTACATTAAACTCATTCCATGGATAAGTTGCATCAAAGCCATCTTGTGGTAAAGAAGCTTTGTTGCCTTCTGCCAGCATAAATATGCTTTTCATTGCCTTAAGTTCCGGAATACATTTTTGCCAGAAACTATCAGGCACATTCCACGCAACATCACAACGAAAGCCATCAATATCAGAATTCGTTATCCAGAATTTCATAGCATTGATCATTGAATCTTGCAGCGCAACATTTTTATAATCAAGCTGGCGTGTATCTGTCCAGTCAAATGGCACAGCGGCTTTCCCGGTTGAATCATGCACAAAAAAATCAGGATGTGCTGTAAGCCAGTAATTATCTGCACCGGTATGGTTTGGCACCCAATCTATGATCACTTTAAAACCCAGGTCATGCGCTTTTTTAACCAGCTCTTTCCAGTCGTCCATATTACCAAATTCAGGATTAATTGCCGTATAATTTGATACTGCATAATAACTTCCCAAGGCACCTTTCCTGTCAACAACACTTATCGGGTTTATCGGCATAAACCAAAGCGTTTGCACGCCCATTTTTTTTAAGCGTGGAAGGCTTGGTTCAAAAGCTTTAAATGTACCGGCATCTGTATACTGCCGCACATTCACTTCATAAATATTGCCTTGCATAATCCAGGAAGGATGGCCATCAACAATGTTTTGTGCATTACCATAAACACTTAAAAAGGCAAGCAAAAACATCAGCTTAAAATATTTCATAAACAAATTTTAACTGCTTAAAAGTATTGGAAACAAAATTATAGTCAAAGTATAATTAAACATGTTGTATTTTATGAGATTTCTCCTTCGTAGAAATTACGATTATGAAAATAATAGCTTCAATAATTTTAAAGATTATTTCAATCAGTTAATTAAAGTACTGCAACTAAACTTAAGATTTGTTTATTGATAAAGGGAGTTTGTATTTAAAGCTTCGCCAATATATTTGCGGCATAAATCTTTAAATGAAACGATCATATTTTATAATGCTTGCTTTACTAATTGCAGGCATAACCATAAACGCACAAGACCTTTCCCAAAAATTACCCATTGATTCTGCAGTGCGTATTGGCAAACTGGCAAATGGCTTAACCTATTATATTCGTCATAACGAAAAACCGGAGAGCAAAGCAGAGATGCGCCTCGTAGTTAATGCAGGTTCTATTCTTGAAGATAGCGATCAGCAAGGCCTTGCGCATTTTAATGAGCACATGGCTTTTAATGGCAGTGAACATTTTAAAAAAAATGAGCTTGTAAGTTTTCTGCAAAGCATTGGTGTGCAGTTTGGTGCTGACCTGAATGCTTATACAGGCTTTGATGAAACTGTTTACATTCTTCCAATCCCGTTAACTGATACATCTAATTTACGCAAAGGCTTAACGGTGCTGGATGATTGGGCTGGCAATTTATCTTTTGATGATGACCAGATAAACGGTGAGCGTGGTGTAATATTAGAAGAAAGCCGTTTGGGCAAAGGCGCTGATGACCGCATGCAACGCAAAACATTTCCTGTTTTATATGAAGGTTCTTTATATGCGCAAAGAATACCAATTGGTAAAGACAGCATTATTAAAAGTTTTCCGCATGATGCGATAAGAAGATTTTATCATACCTGGTATAGGCCAGATCTAATGGCGGTAATAATTGTGGGTGATGTAGATGTAAACAAATCAGAAGCGCTGGTAAAAGAATATTTTAGCGGGCTGCAAAATCCATCAAACGAAAAACAAAGATTTTATGCTGATATGCCTGCACGCAGCCATGATGAAAGCGTAGTGGCAACAGATAAAGAAGCTACTAATTTTTTTATTGAAGTGGATTATCCTTTTTATAAAGTAAAGCCTGAAACAACGTTGAATGATTATCGCAATGATCTTTTGAAAAACCTGTTTACTTCTATGCTTAACCAGCGTTATGCAGAGCTGGCAAAAAGCAATAATCCGCCGTTCTTATTTGCTTCAACCGGCTTTGGCAGCCAGGCAAGAAATTATGAAAGCTTTGGTGGCTTTGCAGTTGCCGGCAAAAGCGGCCCGGATACAGCATTGAATGTTTTAATGCAGGAAATAGAACGCGTAAAAAAATTTGGTTTTACACAGGCTGAACTTGATCGTGCAAAAAAAAGCCAGTTAGCATTTATTCAACAGGCATATAACAACAGAACAAAAGAAGAATCATCTGAATATGCAGATGAATACATAAGAAATTTTACTACGCGGGAAAGTATACCGGGCATTAATAACGAGTATAATTATTATAACGAATTATTGCCAGGAATAAGCCTTAATGAAGTAAATGCTTTGAGTGCGCCGTTAAAAAAAGATCAGCATATGTATGTTGGGTTAACCGGTCCTTCAGGCAGCAGTTATACTTTGCCGGATAGTGTTCAGCTATTGCAAATGGCTTACGCAGCTATGCAAGCGCCGGTAACAGCTTACACAGAAAAAGCCGTTGCATCAGCCTTAATAAAAAATAAACCAACGGCAGGCACCATTACCAACGAAACAAAAAATGCAACGCTTGGCACTACAGAGCTCACATTTTCAAACGGTGCCAAAGTGATTATTAAGCCAACAGATTTTAAGAATGATGAGATATTGCTTACCTCGTTTCATAAAGGAGGTATCTCACGTTATAATGCGATTAATAAATACAATGCTACTTATGCTTCAACCATTGTACAGCAAATGGGCATTAGCAGCTTCTCTCCTACTGATCTTTCAAAATATCTTGCGGGTAAAAATGTAAATGTATCGCCGCGTTTATCCGGCTTATCTGCCGGCATAAGTGGCAGCAGCAGTGTAAAAGATTTTGAAACAATGCTGCAGTTATTATACTTATATCTTACATCGCCAAGAAAAGATGAAGCATTATTTAATGCATGGAAAGAGAAGCAAAAATCTGCAGTTCAATATGCCATGCAAGATCCGCAGACTGCTTTTGTTGACACCTTTTATCAAACCTTGTTTCAGCGTAATGCATTAACGCCTGTTATAGTTCCGAAGCCACAATATTTTGACAGTATCGACTTAAACCGTTCATTAGAAATTTACAACAGCCAGTTTAGTGATGCCAATGATTTCACTTTCATTTTTACAGGCAACATAAATATTGATTCTGTAAAAGATCTGCTGGCAACGTATATCGGCGGCTTGCCGCATACAAACAACAAAGCCTTGTTTGCAGATAATGGCGTAAGGCCGGTACAAGGCGATATTAATTTGAACGTGTATAAAGGTTCAGAAGATAAAAGCCTTATCATAAAATACTATTCTGGCACTGTTGCGTATGATGAAGAACTTGCATTGAAAGCAGCGGCGCTTACAGAAATTTTAAACATAAAGATCATTGAAGACTTGCGTGAAAAGCTGGGCGCTATGTATAGTGGTGGCATTTATGGTGGCTTGGAAAAGTTGCCATATAACCGGTTTTCTTTTGTGCTGGAACTGCCTTGTGGCCCACAGAATGTTGACACTTTACTTACAAGCGCAAAGGCTGAAATTGACTCCATTAAAAACTTTGGGCCAAAGCAAACAGACCTTGATAAAGTAAAGAAAACATGGCTTGAACAATATAAAGTGCAGTTGAAAGAAAATAGTTTCTGGAGTGGCAAACTGCAGGATATTTATTTTCAGAATGATGACCCGCAGCGCATATTTGACTATGAACAAAACGTAAATGCTTTAACCGTTGATGATATAAAACTCGCCGCAAATAAACTGTTGAAAGATGATAATGTACTTACAGCAATTTTATATCCGGAGAAGAAGTAAATGAGCGACAAGTTAAAGTAGGAAATTTGACTTGAAGAAATCAAATTTTAAATTATCAACTCCCCTTCTTTTTCTGTAAGTTGTTTATATGCATCATATAATTGCTGCCGAATAACTGAGTTTGATTTGTTATGAATGGTTCTTCCATCAATTTCATAAACAGGTGTCAACTCTCCCATTGTACCTGTTGTAAAAACTTCATCTGCGTTATAAAATTCTGTAATAGAAATGTTTTTTAAAAACACAGGTATTTTTAATTGATGCGCAAGTTTAATAACGTTGGTTCGTGTAATACCCGGCAAACATGCATCTGCATTTGGTGTAAGCAATAAACCATCTTTTACCATAAAAATATTGCAGGCATTTGTTTCTGAAACAAAGCCAAGATTATCTAACATGATCGCATCGTCAGCGCCGCAATAATTGGCTTCTATTTTTGCAAGAATATTATTGAGTAAATTATTGTGATGAATTTTTGAATCCAAATGCATTGGCGAATTGCGGCGAATATGTGAAGTGATAAGTTTTATTCCTTTTGCATTATCATAAACCGGTGGTT
>CAZZXW010000133.1:0-8164 GCA_964658095.1 uncultured Parafilimonas sp.
ATTTCCCTTTCAAGTTGTGCTATAACACTTGTTTTTTTAAGCAAAAGCATGCGCTATATTTACTAGTTTAACTCTGTATGGTCGCTTTTCACAAATGCAAAGTTTACTAATAATTTTAGTAATTTAATCTAATCTTTTTAGCTATTGATTTTCAATGCGTTGCTTGTAATCCGGAATCGCTACATACCATAGGTGTATACACGAATTAAGTGAGTACGGTTATATCGTATACAGGCCGTCTTATAATCGTTTTACCGGAAGTCAGATCTATATACAAAGAAGAAGTCAAAACTGTCATTGGGTTGTGGCGATTACATAATGTAGTGCTCTGCCAACTGTATCACAAACGTTTATTTACAGGTAAGGATCATTTATTTTAGAAGTGTATTAAACCTAAAGTACGTACTATATGCAGAACAAATAGTGTTTCTACGCTGTTAGCTGGATATTTACCGCTTTACCTTTTCATTCTAAAAATTTAGGTACAAAACTTAAGGTAGCCTAAATTGATGCTTATGGATGGTTTGGACATAGTAAAAATTTTAGGTGTAGGCCTTTCAGGATTTGGCTTTCTATTAATGTTCTTGGCTTATAAATTAATTCAAAACTTGTTACCGCTGCCAAACGCAAACCCGCTTATAATAAAAACAATTAATCGATATATGCTTGTGTGTTTTGTTATGACGGTTACTGTTGGAGCGTTTACGTTCATAACAACTTCATATAAAAACAATTTTATTGCTTAACAATCAGCAAACCTCAACAGCAGTACACAGGCTTTAAAATACTTGCGGCTGCTAATAAAAATGTTGTCATTGGAGATTCGATTATCCGTCATGCGCAAAGCAATAGCGGTAATGTAGTCTTTGCAAAACAGGAACAGAAAAAACTATTAGATACTTTATCCACATTTATTGCTTCACAAAACAATAAGAAATTGAGTAATGATTTTAATAGTTATAGAACGCTAATACTTAAAACATCTGATTCTTTAACAATGAAAGGGCTGTCAAAAGCAAAATCAGATACATTAAAAGAAAATCTTGTAAAGTATAACAATACCATTAGCCGAATTTCCTTAAACACGGCAAACGTTATAAAACCAAAAGAACAAATAAGTCAACTACATTAATCATTCAAATACACCAACCGGCGGTTTTAGAGAAAAAATCATCTTAATCAACACATCCTTACGAATGAACCACATCAGTAGTAATACCCAAGTATCAATTTCTTACGCAATCTTTTACAACATAAAACTTCATTGCTATTCCAGCGTAGCCTTCCGTTAAAAGAAAGGAATATTACGTGCTTTCGTTTAAGCTGCCTTAACGTAATTTACCCGGTTAACAATGGTTTTACATTAACTGTTCTGAATTTAAGGAATCATTAATTAATTGCTTCGGTTATTCTTGTTACAACCCTTTATGGAAACAAACACAATACATTCAGGTGATAATAATATTGAAATAAGCGCTCATGAAAAAGACATGATTATTGTTGAAAGGTTTTTTTGTAAACATACAAAGCTTGATAGCGAAATCAAGAGTTTATCAATACATAACAATCCAAGGTGGTTATACATCATTGTCCGCATAATCAGATTTTATCAAAACAATATTGCTGTTAAACTTGGGAACAGGTGTGTCTTTGATCCCAGTTGCTCGCACTATGCTGAACTTGCGTTTAGAAAAAAAGGATTTTTTAAAGGAATACAATTAACGGTTAAAAGACTTTATCGTTGCAGGTCGTCTAACGGCGGAAAAGACTTAATAAAATAATTTTACTAAACAAATATTATGACTTATAAAATTGAAACAATCGGAGCGCAATTCTCTGATCGGGATATTAGTAACCTTGAAGTAAAATTTAATAAGTATGCCGATTCAGGTTATAAGTTTCATTCAGTTTTTCAAATTCAAAAACCAGGATGCTTAGGCATTGGTGCACCGTCAGTAACGTATGTCGCAGTTTATGTAAAAGAATAGTCAGCAAGTCGTCAAAATAAACACAAGGTTTCGATTAAGCACATGCATCGGTAAACGTGCCGGTCATGCGGCTATAGCTTAACTTAATAATCATTCTAAATAATTAAACTTACTTGTCTAGTTCAACTGCTAGTTTCCTTAACTGCTCCTGAAGAATCTGTTCGATTTTATTGTTTGCGTAATCGTTTAAATTCGAACACCTACACCAGACCTTAAAGCAATTGGGATGCAGTTGAGGCTTATTCAGCAGAGCCTGCCAACCCAACAAGCAAGGCAAAAACGGCTTTAAAAAGGCAGTGCCGTGCAGTATTAACAGCGCTATTAAACCAGCTTGCCCTGTATGTGCAGTTGAACTGCAATAACGATGCAACCATTGCGCTTTCTTCAGGCTATGATCTTAGCAAAACAAGGCAGCCGGTGGGCGTGCTGGCAAAGGCAAGTAATTTTAAAGCTACGCCGCTGCATAACTGCGTGGTAAAGCTCCCCAATAGGAAAATATATGGCGCAGACAGTTATTGCTATGAGTATGCGCCTGCAGCATCATAAAGAGGGTGACAACTGGATTAGCGTTAACAGCACCCGTGCCAATACCCTTATTAAAGATTTACCGAGCGGCAGCCAGTATGCGTTTCGCGTGGCAGGCATCGGTGCCAATCCCACCATTATTCACAGTGATGTAATTACAAGTTATGCTTCGTAAAGGAGGGATGATTTATGAGTTAAGAGGTTTGAGCTAGAAAGGTTGCCATTATGGGCGGCTTTTTAATTTAAAATCTTTATTGTTTTTGCGCGTATATAAGTTTAAATACACATTCCGGTTATTACTTCGTAACGGAATCTCACGTAAAAACAAAGGTTTTTCACTCACTTAATACGGCATTCGTTTCCTAAGTTTATCAGAATTTCACCAGCACTGCACTAAACAGTATTTCTAATTTGAATAGCATCTTAATAAAAGATGTTAAAGATGAAATTATGCATATAAAAATCGGGAATCAAAAAATCAAATAGAGCTGGTAAATCAAACAAAAAATATGTCAAAAACAATCAGAAGCGATTCACCTTCGCAAAACAACGATCCAAGTAATAATAATTTTTGGAAGGACATTTTAACAGACGTGCTTAAAGAACTTATATCAGCATCAGATAATTTTGATGCACCTTGTAAACAAATATTAGAAGGAATGAGTGAAGCGGTTCGTCTTCATGATAATCTTGGAGCCGCAAGAGCTTTTGAGCAGTATCAAAAGTGTATGTCACGTCCAAGACCTATAAGAAATGTACCTGACGCATAGATAAGATAAGTTAACCCGGAATTTCTTTATGAGAATGTCTGAAGTTAATATGGCCTGCAAAAGCATTGTTCAGACAATAAATAAGTATTATTTTGAATCTACCAAATATTAATCACATTTTCTTATCGTTAAGTATTTAATACTTGTTACACGTGGAAATTTATTTTAAATCTAATACTTAATAAGCTTTTAACACGTTTTTCGCATTAAATAACTAAGTGCTTAATGAGAATATATAGCTTAATAATAACACTGATCTTATGGTGCTTACTTCTTACCTCCTGTTCTAAAGATTCGCAGTCAAAAACACATCAAAATCCTGATTCAACCACTTCAACACAGGCGGCAAACATCAAGGTGTACGACAGTCTTGTTTTTAATGCTGTAGAAAACGAAAATCAATATTTTTCAACAATTGATTCCTCGGTTACATATCCAAAAAGTTATGACAGTCTTACTGCCAGTCAAATAAAAAACATAGATATTCTATACATTCACGATTACAACTACGACAAGCCAGGTTTTATGAACCCGTATATTGCAGCCCAGCAATGGTACTGGAACGATGATGTTTATTATTACCCCTGGTTAAGTTCAAGTGTTAACAGTGAACTTTATTTAACAACGTTAGATAGTAATCAGTTTGATTCCGCAAGAAGAGTTGATGGGTATCTAAATAATTGCTTTAACGATTCCAATCGTGTTCATTTAAGCAAAAGCCAGATATTTCCAGCTGGTGGTATTGTTGGTGGAAGAAATAGCATGCAGCCTGATTGGTACGTTAATTATGACTTAGCTAAAGGGAAAGTTTTTGGATTTTATAATGTTGGAACAGGCAAAAAAGGTTTGATACTTATTCGCTATGACCAAGAAAATGGTTGGCCAGATTTTCCGGTGACAGGCTTCAGAACTAAGGTTGATATCCTTAAGGAGAAATAAATAACTTCGATTTATTTAAAACGTACAAAATTTGTACTGCGTAGTAAAAAAAACTATCTTAGAATTTTGCATTTCCAGGTCTTACTGAAGTAATTCCGAATTATAATGCACATAGCATGATATAAATATTAATAAAGAAGTATTTGAAGCATCAATGTTAAAACACTTCTTTAGAATAGGGATAATGTAATGTTAGAATGTAGCTGATTTTTACAATAAATTAATTCTTTAAATTGAAAACAACTACTTCAAATTAGTCTGCTGTATCGATGTCAATAATTTTTTTCGAACCTTGCTTAAAAAATTTAAAATTTATACAAGAAATTTTTTTGAGAGTATATGTTGAATCTGAACTTTTACAAACTTCATAATATTCTGCATTTTTTTTTTGTGTAAATAAGAATGTTTTTATAATTAAAAACCCTTTATTCCTGTACAATTGCGAGATGGGAGTTGGTAAAATTTGATTATAGTTCGATGGCGATATTTTTTGAGCTAAACGAAAACCGTCACCTGGGGAATAAATAACATATAAATTTTTATCCAACTTTGTTTCTTTTTCTTGCCAAATGTCATTACAACATAAAGACAAGCTCATAGAAATAATAAGGAAATGTCTTGTTTGCATCAACCTAATTTTGAGATGGAAGTTTTAAAGATTTATTGACCAAAGTCTTATCCTTAGTATTGTTTTCATTTATATTTTGTTGAATAGGTGGTGTTAAGGTTTCTGTCCATATATATCTCTGATAGGTGGAACCCCAAGGTACATTTTTTCCTGTTATTCGATTCATGCTATTTCCTCTAATCTGATGATCAGTTGCAGATTCAAAACTTTTGCTGTCTGATAAAGTAAACAATGCAGTCTTGCCATCTTCTAACACATCTATTCTTAAATTATACGAGCCGAGAAAATGTTGAGTAGTCAAATAAGAGCCTGCACCGCTTTTTACTCCTCCGTTTAAGATCGATGGTATCCAAATATCTTTGGCTCCTTCTGAATAGGTCATTTTATGGAAATTTGTAACACTTTCCCCAGGCACAAGTTTACCATCGCTAAATAATTGCTTTAACGCACTATTTATCAGAGATTGAACCGATGACATTCTTTTAATATCGTTTAACATTTTTCCCCCGATAATTATTGAATTTTCTGGTCCTTGACCCGTCATAAATTCTGAAAAGAGTGTAGTTTTGTTAATATCGCTTGGATTATAAAAAGGATTATATTCATTTCTAACACTATAATCTTTAAAACCCCGCTCATTAGCATATCCATATGAAGTATTTGTAAAATCTAAAGGTCCTGAATATTCCATTTTTATGATGGAGCCAGTCGGATATGCATGCTCAACATACATTTGATCTAAAGGTAGGGCTTTTACAGATTCATCATAAACAATATTAACTGCGGTAGCCTTTCCTGAAGAATTATATTGAATTATTTTCATAAAGGATTCTAATCCATCTAAATCAATCGCTATCGTAGGCTTATTTGAAGCAAACTGATAAGAACTCAACATAGGAAATCTATTTTTGGATGGGTCAACACTTAAAAATCTTCCAATTCTCGGATTATAAATCCTCATGCCGTAATCATACTCATTGCCCTGACCTCCGTAATTTTCATTATCCATCTCCTTTCCATTAAAGCCGTAACGGTAGCTCGTTTTAAAGATAGTATCTCTTCCAGGCATTTGCATGCCAAATGGATAGTAATCATTGGCACTTATAACATCAGCTTTATAATAGTTTACTGCTCCGTCATTATCGTTATCAATACCCAGTTTTTTATCTGACACTGTTACAAGCACATTGTCTAAATGATTGGTTAATTCAAAGAACTTTTTACCTCTTATAAAGTTGTCATTGTATCCAACACTGCCCAAGCGGTTCATGTTTGTCAATAAAGGCGTTGTATATGCAATAAGATTAAGGTTAGGCTTATATAATCCAAGGCGGGTGCTTCCATAAATTGTTTGTTCACTCAAGGTTAAAGCGCCGCTGTTTACGGTATTGTCGTTTACTGTATATACACTCATAACATTGCCACTCGCATCATGCACATACCATGTTTCCCCATTACCGCCTGATGAACCGGTAATAACCTTGCTTATTCTATTACCAGATGCATCGTAACTATAAGTAATTACTGTTCCGTTATGCTTATTAATCTTTTGTATCTTGCCATATACATTCCATGAGATACTGTCTATGCCTCCGGTGCTGTCCTTAATTAAATTACCGATACCATCATATCCGTAGTTATGTAACCCCTGAGTTCCGATATCTACTGTGGAGGTAGGTACAGAATCTTTTATCCAGTCAAGCTTATTGGTATTGGCAACGTATTTATAATTTAAGCTATCCATTATTGTTGCACCGGCAAGACTTGAGTTGCCGCCGCCATACCTTTTATATTTAAGGATATTACCATTGGCATCATAAGAAACATTTTCGCTGTATGCATTAACAGAACTTGGTGCCCAGTAATTATTTGGTGAAGCAAAGCCTGTACTGCTGTTTTTATTTGTTTGCATTTGTACCAGCCGGTTTAACTGGTCATACCGGTAGCTCAACAATAATGGGTTTGAGAAGATTGGTATATTCTCACCCATGGCTGCAATATTGCCATTGTATAGGGGTTTGAACGATGACAGTATCAAAGTATCAACTGGTGCGAAGGCAGTAGGATTACCGCTGTAAATCTGTTTATAATCATTCGGGAAGTAATATAACGCAAAACCAAAAACATCTCTTGCATAGGTGATACGGCTAAGACGGGCAGTCGTACCATCTCCGCCCATGTCAGTACTTGCGCTGCCATTCGTCTGATTAACTCCTTTAAGCCAACCTTGCAGTGTATATGCATAATCTACGCCTTGCACATTCTGATCACCCAGCAATGCTCTTGCAAGCGGCCCATGATAGTAGTACTGGTAAAACGCTTCATTTTCCCAATAGATTCTATCAATACTTGTTTCAACGTTAGTTAGCCGGTTTTCGGGATCATAAGTATACCGGTGATGGAAGGCGTCCGATTGCCCCGGGTTATAATCAACCGTATTTACTTTCCCACTAATTAAATCATACTGGTACACAATCTTCTTGAAGAACCGGTTATGACTGGTATCAAGTGAAGGAATAGTATAATCCTGTACCACTGTGTCTGCATTGCCTTCTATATCATAACTGTAATAAGTTCCTGCCTGAGGCTTTAAATTATTTTGATTTGTTGCAGTATTGAAGTACTGCATGTACGCAACACGATTCCGCAGATTCTTTGCATACAATACAATACTATCAATACCGACATAAGGAATATCATAAACTGTTTGAGTAATTTGTGTTCTGGAACTATTTGCTGTATTAAGCCAACTCTGCAGAGAAACTGGTGTTTTACTAATGGTTGCATTCATGGTAGAAGCATTGGTTAACTCTCCTACTTCTGTTATGCGGCCTATATAATCATAAGCGGTGTAGCTATACTTATGACCAGGCGACTGGTTTGCATTTTGAGATAATGTTAAACGCCCTAATCTGTCATAGTAAAAATTTGATGTTCCTCCGTCTGGAGAAGTCTGACTTATTACCTGATTTAAACTGTTATATCTATATTGAGTAGCTAAAGCTAAATTATGACCGGGCCGTATTGTATCTCCTGATGCCCGCTTTGTTTTTACTTGTGCTAAATAACTTGAATTACAATTTGGATGTACTGCAACTGGTGGAATGGTCTGTACAAGATTGCCCGCCTGGTCGTAGTAATATAGTGTGTAATGATATTCATCATCAGTGTGTGTGACTGTAAAGGTCTCGTATAAATAAGCATTTAAGCACTTTGCATAATAAAGGCTATCAAAAGCTTTTTTGGATGAATCCAGAAAATTATTATACATCTCTGTACCTATGCTTACAGCATAAAATGTGCTATCGCTACAA
>CAZZXW010000134.1:0-8114 GCA_964658095.1 uncultured Parafilimonas sp.
AATGGAAAACTATTGCAGAACGTATTTCCGGACATGCAAACCAGTCATCAGCCTCTAACTCAAACAAACAACTGGTATTGCATTCGCATGCTTACGAGATGCATCTTCAGGATGCTGCTGAAAATGCCGAAATAATACCAGACACTGAAAGTGTAACATACAATAATTATTTTACAGGAGCAGACAAATCAAAATGGGCTGCGCATTGCAAAATTTATAATGCGATAACTTACAAAAATGTATACCCGGGAATTGATGTACGTTACTACACTTCAAACGGTAACTTTAAATATGATTTTATAGTTAATCCCGGTGCAGACGTCAAAAAAATAAAGTTGTTATTTAAAGGAACAGATAAGTTACTTTTAGATAAAGAAAATCTTGTCATCAAAACAAGCGTATCTGATGTTACTGAGTTAAACCCTTATAGTTACCAGAACAAACAAAGTAAGAGGAAAGCAGTAGCTGCCAAATATATTTTAAGCAATAATACCGTATCATTTAAAATAGATAATTATGATAAACAGTCAACGCTGGTAATTGATCCCACTTTGGTTTTTTCCTCGTTTGTAGGAAGCACAGCAGATGACTGGGGTTATTCTTCTGCTTATGACAGCCAAGGAAACTTTTATGCAGGCAGCATTGCATTATACAGTGGCTTTCCAACTAACCTTGGTGCTTTTGATACAACGTATAATGGCGGCAACGGCTCAGAAGGTGCTAATATAAACTGTGATGTAGCCATTTTTAAATTTAATGCAACCGGAACGCAACGTTTATATGCAACTTACCTGGGAGGAAATGGTGATGAGATACCATTGGCAATGATGGTTAACAGTAAAAATGATCTTTTAGTTTATGGCAGAACAACCTCTGCAAACTTTCCTGTAACTGCAGGCAATTATGGTATTGGCGGAGGTAATGACATATACGTATCAAAACTTAGCAGTGATGGAACATCATTACTAGCTTCAAGAAAATTTGGCGGCAGTGGTTCAGATGGAGTAAATATTGCGCCGAAGTATGGAGGAGGGCCCGGCAGTATTTCAATTCGTCGCAATTACAATGATGATTCAAGAGGTGATATACAGGTTGATAAGAACGATAATATTTATTTAGCCGGTTGCACACAATCAACAGACTTCCCGGTAACATCAAACGCTTTCATAAAAACGTTAACCGGTTTGCAGGATGGAGTGTTTATGAAAGTTTCAGCTGATCTTACAACCATCTACAGTTCCAGTTTTCTTGGAGGCAATGGAGACGACGCTGCATTTGCATTATCAATCAGTAATATTAACGGCAATATCTATATTGGCGGCTCTACAACCAGTACAGATATAGCTTTCAATGCATCAAACAGCAATGAGATTTTACATTCGTCTTTTCAGGGCGGTGTATGCGATGGATTTATTTCTATTATAAGCAGTGATGCAAAAACTTTAATTAAAACTTGTTATGTGGGCACAACAGGTAATGATATGTTGTACGAATTAAAGGTTGATAAAACTGGCTCTGCTTATATAATGGGCACTACTACAACCAGCTTTCCGCTTGTTAATGCTGCATGGGCGCAGCCTGTCGGAAAACAGTTTATAACAAAATTAGATAGCAATATTACACAGGTTGAATACTCTACAAACTTTGGTAGGGGTAACGCTGTTCCTGATATTTCACCAACGGCTTTTACGGTTGATAATTGCAGTAATGTGTATGTGGCAGGCTGGGGCGGCAACGTAAATCGTGAATACTATTCAACTCAATCAACAACAGGTTTAACCTGCACACCGGATGCTATCAACTTAACTACAGACGGTAATGACTTTTATATTTTTGCCTTAAGTGCCAATGCCGGTAAACAGCTGTACGGCAGTTTTTATGGAACGAACAATGCCACAGCGTATGGTGACCATACTGACGGTGGCAGCAGCCGTTTTGATTCGCTGGGAAACCTATACCTGGCAACGTGTGCTAATTGTAACAAACTCGGAGTATTCCCAACAACTGTAGGAGTATGGTCACCTAATAATCCAGCGCAAACAGGCGCTGAGTGCAATTATGCCGGAGTAAAAATAAAATTTGATTTTAATGGCTGCATATTACCGTTGTCGCTCATTAGTTTTTCCGCAAAGCCCGACTATAATTCAGCTGTTGTAAGCTGGCAAACTGCTAATGAAATCAATAGTGATCACTTTACGCTTGAACAAAGCACAAACGGAGTTGATTATATCCCTATTACAGACGTACAGACGCATGGAAATACTGCACAGGCTGCATCTTATAATTATACCTGTACTCATCTTACTGAGGGCAAATATTTTTACCGCTTGAAAATGGTTGATAAAGACGGGAGTTTTGTTTACAGTAAAACGATAAGCTTATTAATAGGCAGCGATGGGCAAAAATATATGTCCGTTGTTCCCAATCCTGCTCATGATTTAAGTAATATTTATTTCAACAGGCTAAATACCTCAAGTGAACTTATCATAATCAGTGAAGCTGGAGCAGTAGTAAAATCAATAACTGTTCCGGCAGAAAGTGTTCAAACAACAATTAATATAAACAACCTTGCGGCAGGATGGTATTGCATTATCAGGAAAGCAAACAATATTTTTGTTGGAAAAATTACTTTCATGAAAAAATAACAAGCTATGGGAAGTGCAGTTTGCAATTTCTTTTGTATTACTATAGTTCTAAACTTCGTTTATTAGCTTGCGAGTAAAAGTTAAAAACCTTAAAATCAAACGCAGCGAAGTGCAATCTTTGCCGAATAGAGTCGCGTTACCACGAACCAGATTTTGATAAGTCTCTCATCAATCAAATATTTCAATGTTAGCAACTCGCCCAATCTAATAAAAGTCAACAATATTAGCTTGAAGCAATAGCACAAAGCTCCATAAAGGCAAAAGAACGCCATGTTGCCTATTGTTCATTCTTGACTTTTATGCGACCTTTTATTATGTTTGCCCTTTCTTTCAGCCTTACTGTTATTTAAACTCTACTGTTATAAAACTGGTTTGAATTTTTCCGCAAAACTGCGAGCATTACCAGTAATAGGAATTATAGCATTATTGCCAAACCATTGTATGCATGCTGAATACATTAATGAATTCATATTGTGATCAAGTTCAATCTCGTTCTCTGCACTGATTGATAAATTATCAAGGTAAATAATCTGATACTTAGAGTGGCTGTTTATTTTCCAGTTATTGTTGTTATAAAAAATATACAGTTTATTAAAGTGCTTTGCAGTTGCCAATACTATCTGTTAATAAAGCAACATCCGTGGCTGTTTTATCTGTAAATGTGGAAATCTGTTTTTCGGCGATTACTTTCCATTTGTTTTATTCAGTAAAGTTGCTGTAACAGCTTTATCATTTGGTAAGTCGCGCTCCCTTACACCTTTTGCCCATATAACTAGTATGTTTCCATTTAATAACGCCGCGGCAACATAGTTATCCATTTCCTCTGATTCCAGATGGTATTATATTTTGTATCAAGCAAGGTTAAAGTAGCTTCTGGTTTAACAAACTTGTTGTTACCAATAAAAATGAATGATCGTTTATAAAAAGGCTTTTGCCTCCGTTTTCATTAATCTCTTTTATATAACCTTTGTAAGCGTCGCTTGTAGCTTTAATAGTTTGCGCAGTTGCTGCATAAGCCATCATTATACATAAGGATATTAATGTGATATTTTTCATACCAGTTTTGTCTAGATGATTTAATTACGAATATAAATTTTAACTTTTTCAACAATACTTTATTAGTGATACTCCCTAATATTAGTGCCCCCAGCTCATACACATCACGTACACACCGCTTGTTTTGTTTAATAATGTAAACTTCCGCTACTTCCTTTGTGTAGAGAGCTTGGCCGGTTATGTTTCATGTCAAGGTTTTAACAACCATACGTCTATACATTTTCAAACTACGTCTCAACAATAGAATTTTCACTAAAACATGGAAATAAATTTGATATGTATTGACTCAAGTAATTATTTATGCGAAAATTTCTTCTGATAATAATTATAACATCACTCTATACGTGCAAGCTGTTTGCACAAGACAGCACGTTAATAACCAGCGATACAACAAGATGGAACCTTGCCACCTGTATTGATTATGCAAAAAATAATAACATCACCATAAATACTTTAAGGCTTAATGCAAAATACAATGAACAAAATGTGATTGCCGCAAAGGCACAACGGCTACCCGATCTTACGGCTTCTGTTTCGCAAGGCATTTCTCACTATAATTCCGGCTTTTATCCATCAACAGGTTTAGGGGCAAGCTCTTCTTTAACGATATATAATGGTGGTTTTATAAAAAATAATATTCAATCCGCAGAACTAACACAACAGGTTTCAAACCTTAATATTGAAGCCGCCAACAACGACATTACTTTAAGCATTACACAAGCATATCTGAATATTTTATTAGCAAGAGAAACAATAGTGTATCAACAGGATGTTGTGAATACTTCAGCTGCAATTGTGCTGCAGTCACAGCAGCGTTTTGATACGGGAATGATCGCAAAAAAAGACTTGCTTGAAGTGCAGGCAACACTGGCAAACGATAAATATATATTGATAACTGATTCAAATGCGTTAAGACAAAATGTGCTTACGCTGAAACAAATTTTGCAACTGCCAACAGCTATGAAGTTTGATGTTTCAACAGCAGATACCATTGCGCCTGTTGCATTGGTTACCGGCTTAAATGAAGCGCAACAAATAGCGCTGAATACAAGGCCGGAAGTAAAAAGTTCAGCCGTTAATGTACAGGTGCAGCAAACTGCAGTGGCCTTGGCCAGGTATAGTTTACGGCCATCATTATCATTAGGTGGTACAATTAATTCATCGTATTCAAGAAATGGTTTATCAGGCGTTAACGGTGCATCAGACAAATTCTTCTCACAGATCAATAATAATTTTTACCAGAATCTCGGGCTTACTTTATCCATACCCATATTCGACAGGCTGGTTACAAGAACCAATGTGGCAAAGGCAAAGATCAATGTAGATATTGCAAAGCTTGATCTTCAAAACACAAAAGTTACGTTGTCACAGGAAGTTGAACAGGCTTACATAAATGTTGAGAACGCACAACAGCAATATATGGCAGCTAATGAGCAGTTAACTTATTCACAAGAGTCTTATCGCATAGCGAATGAAGAATTAAAGATCGGCTCTTACAACATTGTTGATTATCTGCAGCAAAAGAATTTATACATACAGGCTTTGCAATCTTACCTGCAGGCAAAGTATGCGTCAGCATTGTACACAAAAATTTATAACTTTTATACTGGCGTTCCTGTAACGCAATAATTATTTAGTATGAAAAGAAAAACACTCTTTATAATTCTTGCCATTATTGTAGCACTTGTTGCAGCATGGTTTTTATTTTTTAAGAAAGATGAACAGGTGGCAACACTATCTGTGCACAAACCAAAAATTGGCCACATTGCAGAAAGCGTTACAGCAACAGGAACTGTTGAGCCGGTTGATACCGTTTCAGTAGGTACACAGGTTTCAGGAACAGTTAATAAAATTTATGTTGACTTTAATTCAACGGTAAAAAAAGGTGAGTTGCTTGCAGAACTTGATAAAACGTTGTTCCAGGCTGCTGTTGACCAGAACGCTGCAACAGTAGCGCAGCAACAAAGCGCATTGATCTACCAGCACAGCCAGTATAATCGCGAAAAGCAATTGTATGATGTGGGAGCCATAAGCCATGCAGAATATGATGATGCATTATATAATTATAACGCAGCAAAAGCTGCTGTGGATAATGCACAGGCACAATTGCGTTCAGCACAAAAAAATCTCTCTCTATCCAGCATTTATGCGCCAATGGATGGAACTGTGTTATCAAGAGATGTAAGTGTCGGTCAAACAGTAGCAGCAAGTTTTAGTACGCCAACGTTGTTTGTAATTGCAAAAGACATTACCAAGATGCAGGTAAAAGCAAATGTGGATGAAGCTGATATAGGCAACGTTGCAGATAGCCAGCGTGCAACATTTACTGTAGATGCGTTTATCAATGATGTATTTAAAGGTACCGTGCAGGAAATAAGATTAAACCCGACAACAGCATCAAACGTTGTAACCTATACAACCATTATCAACGCACCAAATGAAGATAAAAAACTTAAGCCCGGCATGACGGCTAACATCACCATCTTTACAAAAGAATCAGACAGTGCATTGCTTCTTTCTGTTAAGGCGCTTAAGTTTAAGCCCGATTCATCGTTGTCAAAGAAATATCGCATTGTCCCTATTCAGGATCTTGCTGAACAAACGCAACGCACAGAGCAAAAAGCAAATAATACGGCATTGACAGAAACAGTAGATTCATCAAACATTATTGGCTATGTGTGGGTTAAGCAGGGCAATGATATTATTCAGAAAAAAGTAGTAACCGGTTTAAATGATAATACACATGTACAAATTTTAAGCGGGCTTTCGGCTAATGATGATGTAATAATAGAAAGCAAAACAACATCTGCCGGAAAGAAGCAGCAAAGCAGCGGGCAATCATCAAGTCCGTTTATGCCACAACGGCCAAGCAGGGGCGGTGGCAGAAGAAGTTAAAAGAGATGCAAGCAATGAGTAAAACCATTTTAAATATTGAAGACATAAAGCGTGAGTTTATAATGGGCTCCGAAACAGTAAGAGCTTTAAAAGGTGTTTCTTTTAATGTAAATGAAGGAGAATTTATAACTATCATGGGCAGCAGTGGTTCCGGCAAAACAACGTTGTTGAATATCTTGGGTTGTTTGGATAAACCAACAACCGGGAAGTATTTATTAGATGATGTTGACATCATGCATCTCAACCGCAATGAGCTTGCAAAGCTGCGTAACTTAAAAATTGGTTTTGTTTTCCAGGCATATAATTTATTGCCACGCACAACAGCATTGGAGAACGTAGAGCTGCCTTTGTTTTATAATTCAGCAGTTACAAGTGAAGAAAGAAAAGAGCGGGCATTAAAAGCATTGCAATCCGTTAAGCTGGCAGACAGGGCAGATCATACACCCAATCAATTGTCCGGCGGCCAGCAACAGCGTGTGGCTATAGCAAGAGCGCTGGTGAATAATCCTGTAATGATTTTAGCTGATGAAGCAACAGGCAATCTTGATACAAGAACATCGTACGAAATAATGAGTTTAATGCAGGAGTTGAATGCTGCCGGTAAAACAATTGTATTTGTAACACATGAACCGGATATTGCAGCATTCAGCAGCAGGACTGTTATGTTGCGCGATGGTAAAGTACAAAAGGATACAAACAATGAGAACAAACGTGTGGCTAAAGAAGCATTAGAAGCATTACCGGTAAGCGATGATTATTAAATCAATTATAAATTATAAATGATGAATTATAATTTTATAAACAATCAATCATCATGATTTATAATTCATAACTTATAATTAAATAAATGGGCATATTTAATCTAATAAAACTGGCACTGCGTGCTTTGCAACGCAATAAGCTCCGGGCATTTTTAACCATGCTTGGAATTATAATTGGCGTTGCCGCTGTTATAGCAATGATGGCAATCGGCCAGGGCAGTAAAGAAAGCATTCAATCCTCTTTATCAAGCATGGGCAGCAACATGATTACCGTGTTTCCGCAAAGCAATCAACCGATGGGCGGCGCAAGAATTGGCGGCAGCAGTTTTCAAACATTAACCTTAGCAGATGTTGCAGCAATAAAACGTGGTGCCGCAGATGTAAGAAATGTATCGCCGTTGGCTTCTTCAAGCGGACAATCAATAAAAGGTGGCAACAACTGGCCGACACAGATACAGGGCGTTGATACAGGTTATCTTGAGATACGCCAGCTTCAGATTAAAGATGGTATCATGTTTTCTGAAGGTGATGTAGCTTCATCCGCCAAGGTTTGCATATTGGGTCAAACGGTGATCAGTAATCTTTTTCCTAACGGTGAAAATCCTATTGGCCAGATCATCCGCTTTAATAAAATTCCGATGCAGGTGATCGGCACATTGGTGCCTAAAGGTGCCAGCAGTTTTGGGCAGGACCAGGATGATGTTATTCTTGCGCCTTACTCTACTATTATGAAACGCATTACCGCAAGCATATACAT
>CAZZXW010000135.1:0-7987 GCA_964658095.1 uncultured Parafilimonas sp.
GTAAGCGTTTACAATTTCTGCTTCCCGCGGAGAAAGTGAACGCAATACACGTTTAATTTCTTCACGTAAAGAATCCTTCATTACATCTTCATCGGTATCATCACTTCCTTCAAGCAAATCACCCATGGCTACGTCTTCTGCCTCATGCACTGGTGCATCAAGTGAAGTGTGCCTTGTGTTACTTTGAAAGATGTTATTAATTTCCGTTTCACTCATCTCAAGAATTTCACTCAATTCTTCGGTTGAAGGTTCACGTTCATGTTCTTGCTCAAAAGCCATGTAGGCTTTATTTGCTTTGTTGTAGGTGCCAATTTTGTTTTGAGGCAAGCGGACTAATCTGCCCTGCTCTGCCAACGCCTGCAGTATAGATTGGCGAATCCACCACACAGCGTATGAAATAAATTTAAAACCCTTTGTTTCATCGAAACGCTGGGCTGCTTTTATCAAACCGAGGTTACCCTCGTTGATTAGATCGCTAAGAGAAAGGCCCTGGTGCTGGTACTGCTTAGCAACAGATACCACGAAACGCAAATTGGCCTGCACAAGTTTATCCAGTGCTCTCTGGTCACCCATCTTAATCCGCTGCGCAAGTGTAGTTTCCTCTTCGGGAGTTATCATCGGAATCTTAGAGATTTCCTGCAGATATTTTTCAACTGCCTGCGAATCACGATTGGTAATCTGGGTAGCAATTTTTAGCTGCCTCATATATTGTATCCTTT
Organism: uncultured Parafilimonas sp.; assembly: GCA_964658095.1. Classification (GTDB taxonomy): domain Bacteria; phylum Bacteroidota; class Bacteroidia; order Chitinophagales; family Chitinophagaceae; genus Parafilimonas. Next base: position 720 of record CAZZXW010000135.1, read on the forward strand.
ATTATTTATTACTCTAATACGCAAAAGTTGCGGTAGCGATATAAAAACTTTACTTAAAATTAAGAAATGGGTTGCAAAGTTACAAATTATACAACGTATTTCTGTCTTAATTGTGCATATTTATTAAAAATTGTTAATAAGCTTTTTACGTTTGTCGTTGATGAGGGCTGATTTGTACAACATTTATAAAATAAATAGAATTTCAGCTTCAACTATGTATCAAGGTCAAAAGCTAAAAAATAATTTGATTAAATTTACTAAAAAATTTAGTAAATTTGCTGATGTTTTATATAGCAGATTTACATACGCACTCCCATTATGCAGGCGCAACCAGCAAAGATTTATGTCTGGAAACATTATATAACTGGGCATTGATAAAAGGTATTGATGTGGTGAGTACGGGCGACTTCACACATTCCGCATGGATAAAAGAACTAGAAGAAAAGTTGCGACCAGCGGGCAATGGGTTTTATAAATTGAAGCAGTTACCTAAATTGCATGGATTGCATAATGTGAAAACAAAAGGCAGAACTATTTACTTCTGCTTATCAACCGAAGTAAGCTGCGAATATATAATCAATAACAAAAAATACCGGACACATCAGTTAATTTATGCAAGAGATTTCGCAACGGCGCATTGCATTAATAAAGCATTATCAAAGTATGGTGATTTAGCTGCTGATGGCAGACCAACCTTGCACTTAGAATCGCACGAATTATTTAAAATTATTTTGAACATTTCAAACGCATACTTTGTACCAGCACATATATGGACGCCCTGGTGTTCTTCAATTGGTGCGATGGAAGGTCATAACAGTTTGCACGAATGCTTTAAAGATGTAACGCACGAATTGTTTGCAATTGAAACAAGTCTTTCAGCAGACCCGCTGATGTGCAGGCGCTATGATGCGTTGGACAACCTGACATTACTTTCTAACTCTGATGCACATTCAGCACGCAATCTTGGAAGAGAGGTGAATTTGTTAGATATTGAATTGGGTTATGATGCTATGTTTAATGCATTTAAAACTAAAAATGGATTTTTAGGAACATATGAATTGTTTCCGCAGAAAGGCAAGTGCTATAATACCGGTCACCGTGATTGCCTCGTATCGTTTGCCGCAAATGAGGTTACCGATATCATTTGCCCGGTTTGCAACAAGCCTTTAACGGTTGGTGTGTCACTGCGTGTAGAGCAATTGGCTAATCGTGATGCTGTTAAGGCAACTGCGAATATTCAAACATTTAAATACGTGTTGCCTTTACCGGAAATTTTTGCAGAGCTACTAAACATAAAAGCCGACACTCCTTTAAAAACGGTAAATGTAGCAAACGCATATTCAAAAGCCATTTCACATTTCGGAAGTGAGTTCGATATTCTACAGGTCATACCGTTAGACTACATCAATAGCTATCATCACAAACTATCTTTAGCTATTGAACGGTTGCGTAATAATCAAAAACATTTCACTGCCGGTTACGATGGCATTTATGGCAAAGTCCATTTCTTTAATAAAGGTGAGTTGAAAGAAAAGGAAAGGCAGTTAGCGTTATTTTGATTTGATGAATACTACGCTTATTAACCCAGTAAAATATCAAACAATAAATTCAGCGATATTATGAACTTTCCCGCCATTATGTGGGAAAGTCCGAAGTGGTGACCGCGTTAGGATTCACAATCTTATTATCAATTTGTATTGCAATTTGAATATAGGTTTATTGATATAATAATGGATCGTTTAAAATATCTTCAATATAAGTTGTTTTGGGCACACTATGCATAAAAAGAAAAGAGACTAACTGATTCATTATTTAAATTTCAAGCTTAGCGATACAATGTTTGAACTCAATCCGTCTGTTCTTTTATAACGCCCAAACCTTACTTCTAAAGCATTAACATGTTGTATATTGAACACACCTTTTGGCGGCGCAATTCTAAATCCTGCACCAAAAAAATTACTGTTGAATTTTGAAAGATCATAATTGCTTGTATAAAATTCATCGCCTGATGTATGTTCTTCATACGGCAAAAAATATTTGGTAGCACTTTGCTGGTAATATCTGTAAAAAGGTGTGATGGAAAAGAATGGATTTATTTTTATAGAAAGTTCACCTTGAAAAGCATTGGAGTTTATACCCCAATCATCATGATAATTTCTGTACCACGTGCGTATAATAAACTTATCACCCAAAAAATAATTTGCTCTTAAACCAAGCGGAATTTTTAAACGTGTTGATGGAAGGTTTTCAACATGCACACTTGCATCTTTAAAATATACCCGATGAAAAGGCAAACCTAAATAACCACTTTGATATATCAATTCACCATCAACCATTAGCTGTAAACGTTGGTTAATTATCTGAGACCATGATAAACTTCCGCTAAAAGAATTACGCGGCGTGGATGCATAGTGATCATGCTCAGCTCCTCCATTCCCTGTACTTGTTGAGTCAGCTCTTAATTCAATCGGATAAACTAATTTAACCTGGTCTAAATATGCCTGAAGTTTCGCCGAAAACTCACCATTTTTATTTTTTGTTTTTTGTGCGAAGTTGATGTTTGCACCGATAGATTGATAATCAAATTCTGTTGAATAAGAAGCACCTGCACCAAACGTGGTTCCTTTCTTTTCATTCTCCATCGTCCAGTTAAGTGATGGATAAATACGTGTGTCTGCATGCGAGGCAGAAGATATTGTATGGGGATCAATCTTGTCTGATGAGGCTGATGTGTAATGATCAATACCAGCTTCAAAAATAAAACTATGCTTACGATATCTCTTATCATAAGCACTTAACGTAACATCAATTGAATTGGAAAGATCAGTAAGTTTTTCTGTACCGATGCCTCCTGTAACAGCAGAATTATTTCCATCCTGGTAATAATAACTTGAAACAAAATTCGCTTCTTCAAATGTTAGAGTACGTGGTTTATAAGAACTATCTGAACTGTTTTGTGAGAATGCAGATAGGATGCTTAAGTACATTCCAATGGCTGCGAGTGTTAATTTTTTCATTGAATATAATTTAATTGCAGCCGCAGCCACCGCCTGTTTTGCCACCATTTGCGCCGGAAGCACCTTCCCTGTATGATTGAAAATTGAGTTCTGTTTTTTCAACTTTCCTGCTTGATAAACCCATCTCTGCATCATTCAGTTTATTTTTTTGATAAGCCTTAACTGAAGTGCATGATGTGATTAATGCACATATCATTATAATAAAGAATAACAAGTACATCAGTTTAAAATTCTTCATGTAAGACGTATGTTTTTAGATGTGTAAATGCGGTTGTTATCATCAATAATTATACAGGCGATATCTTTCATTTGATTGATCATATCCAAGCCTGCTTTAATTCCCATAATTGTAACTGGTGTTGCCATTGCATCTGCAATTTCTGCATTGGTGCAAATGATGGTTACGCTTTTAATACCGCTAACCGGTAAGCCTGTTTTTGGATTAATAGTATGAGAATATTTCTTGCGATCAATCATGGCAAATTTTTCATAGTTGCCGGACGTTGCAACAGAAACACCGGTGATATTTAGATAAGAAAACGCAGCATATTTTGTGTTCGGATCTGCAATGCCAATCGTCCATGGTTTTCCATTAGGTTGGTTACCCCAGGCAGTTAAATCACCGGCGGCATTTACAACACCACTTGTTACACCACATTGTTGTAATAAGTACTTTGCCATTTCAGCTGCATACCCTTTCCCAATTCCACCAAAGCCAATACGCATGCCTTTTTCTTTTAAAAAAACAGTGTAATTTTTTTCATCAAGTATTACATTTTTATAGTTGATGAGTCGAACCATTTGCTTTGCTGTTTGCGCATCCGGCAGGCTTGTCATCGCTGTATCAAAATTCCATAAACGTTTATAAACAGAACCGTAAGTAATATCAAAAGCACCTTGGGTTAATTCAGAGATTTTTTTTGAGCGATTGATCAAATCAAAAACTTCTTTATCAACCTGTACTGCTTTAACTCCGGCATTTGCATTAATCAAATTGGTTTGACTATCATCACTAAATGTTGTAAGTAATTTTTCAATACGACGGATTTCTTCTATCGCATCATCAATGCGTTCATTTGCCCAGCCTTCATCATCAGCAACAACCGTTATCTCAAAACGATTGCCCATTAACTTGAGTACACGCTTAAACAATGTAATATTTAGTTCTTCTATCTTAGTGACTGGCATCAACGGCGGCTTTAATATCATTGGTAAATTCTTCCGGTGTTGAAGATGGATACCCTTCCCATTTCTTTATAACTTTTCCGTCTGCATTTAATAAAACCGTTAATGGAAAAGCGCCATCACTATTATATTTATCAGCCAGTGCATCGTTTTGTTTTTGCTGATCTTTTGATAACATGTTTTTTTTAAGCCGTGGAAAATCAGCATTTACCAACACTAAATGTTCATTAGCATATTTTGTAAAAGCTTCGCTATCAAAAATTTCTTTATGCAAACGAATACATGGTCCGCACCAATCAGAGCCGGAAAAATTTAGCATAATAAATTTATTCTCTGACTTGGCTTCAACTTTTGCTTTTTCAAAATCTGTTTGCCAGGGTGCGGCAGAAAGAAATATCGTAGAAACCAATATTGAATACAGTAAATGCATAAAAGTTATTTACAAAGAAACGCAACATAAAAATCAAGATTGTTTAAAAACTGAAGAAACGTTTTAAGAACTCGTTTTTAACTTCCTTATGAAATTGTAAAGCGAATTAAAGTGATATGTAATAGTCACATTAATCTTGCATTTGATATTGAAGTATTAATCCATCCTATTTTTGAAAACCATATCTAAATATTCAACGCTAATATCCAGCACACCTGCTAACCTACTTTAGTACCAAATAAATAACCAACCAAAGCCGAAGCAAACATTGCAAATGTGCCCCAAAAACAAGTTCTTATTATTGATTTACTTACTACTGAACCACCAGCTTTTGCCGCAATTGCACCAGAAAATGCAAGAAAAATTATTGCGCAACCATACTGAAAATATCATTTGCTTAAGTGGCGCTAAAAAAGAAACAAGCAATGGCAATAGGCCACCTGCAATGAATGAACAAGCCGATGCAAATGCTGCCTGCAAGGGTTTAACCTGTGTAATTTCATTAATGCCTAACTCATCTCTTGCGTGTGCAGCTAAGGCATCATGTTCAGTAAGCTGAACTGCAACATCCAGGGCAAGTTCGTGTGTTAATCCTCTTTTTTCATAAAGCTTTGCGAGCTCTTTAATTCTACTTCCGGCATTACTTTCAATTCATTTTTTTCTTTTCTAAATCGGCTGCTTCAACATCGGATTAGTTAAGTGAATGCATGATGTAACGACCCCTTCAAATATTGAAGGGGTTGAATTGCAAAGTGGCTTTAAGATGTATAGATATAAAATTAATGAGTTATACAAACATACTTTTATAAGCTCGTTTATTTTTGTAATGCTAATTTAACATACAAAAGCTCTTTTTATTGAAACGAAGTGAAGGAAAGTTTAATTAAGTAAAGTGGATTGAGAACCGATGTTAGGCAACATTTCATTAGTAATTAATGAGATATAAAAACAAAAAGAGACTGACTTGAAATCAATCTCTTAACTGGTGACCGCGTTAGGATTCAAACCTAAAACCTTCTGATCCGTAGTCAGATGCTCTATTCAATTGAGCTACGCAGCCATTAATGGGTTGCAAATATAAACATCAATAACTAAATAAGAAAGTAATCAAAAAACAGTTTGAAATGTCAAAAGCAATGCAATTATTTTGTGAACTTTTGTTCTAAATCAATGCGTTAGCGTTTGGCTGGTCCCAATAGTTGAAACTGGGCTTTTTCTCTGCAATTTATCCGTAATTTAAAGCATAAATCATTGTTATCAAATCAAATATTATACAGTCACTCCATTTGGGATAAGCGCTTTATCAAAAAAGACATCAACTTAAATCCAGTTTTACTCACAGTAAATTTAAAAAGAACGCAGTTTCGCGTAGGCATCAAATTGTATTCAACAAAAGAAGACTTTGACGCCGCGATGCGAGGCAGAGGCGGTTCTGATGCAGTGAAAGAACTTCGAAAAGAAATTAGTAAATGCGTTTCAAAAGCGGAAGAGATACTGGAAGCATTAGTAAATTCAACCAAAGAAAACTTCTTACGATTATTATTCAAACTTAAAATGGATTTACCAATTTCAAAAGCCAATAAAACAAGTGTTGTTTTTGTTTTCCAGGAAAAAATCGCTGAATTATTCACTGAGGAAAGAATCGGTACAGCGAACATTTGCAAATCAGCTTTAAAGTCTCTTTTACGATACAAAACGGAACTTTACTTTGAAGACATTAATGTAAAGTTTTTGAAAGGTTATAAAACTTGGATGGAAGCATCGGGAAGCAATGCCACTACGGTTCAAGTTTATTTGAGGAACTTAAAAGCAATATTCAATCGTGCAATAAAAGCTGGTTATATATCCGAACGGTTATATCCATTCAACAATTACGTTATTGGTGCAGCAGCAAAGTCAAAAAATGTTTTATACCCACATCAGGTAAAGGCATTGTGGGAATATGAACCACAAGGCATTCGCGAAAGAAGAGCGAAAGCGTTTTTCTTCTTCAGTCTTATGCAATGGAATGAATTTTAAAGATGTTGCATATCTAAAGAATCGGGACCTGAAAGGTCACTGTTTTACATTTGTAAGAGAAAAAACTAAACGTACAACTGCAACAGAAAAACGAATCACCGTTTATCTTCATCCAGAAGCAAGAAAAGTTATTGATATATGGGGCAATCAATCAAATGAACCTAATGATTATGTGTTCCCCTTTTTAAACGGATATAAAACACCATTACAAAAGAGAATACAAAGGGAAGGCACAAATGTATAATGAACAAGATGCTTCGTAAAATTGGAATCAAGCTTGGTTTTGATATGCACTTATGTTTAAATTTAGCTCGGCATTCATTTGCGACACGCTTAAAGATTGACGGTACACCAACATCATTTATTTCAGACGCGATGGGTCACAGCAACAGTCAAGTTACCGAGCATTATCTAAAATCAATTCCGACAAAACAATATCAATACATGTCTGAATCATTGCTGCAGTTTGATTAATTATAATAATACCGGTGTCAAAATTGATACCTTCATCATACACGTTCTTTATTCCGTTCTCAAACTCTTTACCGGGTTTGCAATGGCTGCTTTGATGGATTGAAAGCTTACCGTTATCAATGCAATTGTAATTGCCAGTAAAC
>CAZZXW010000136.1:0-7986 GCA_964658095.1 uncultured Parafilimonas sp.
AAAACGGCGATGTATATGCCGGTTCACTTGTTTGTGCGAAATGCCATAGCAGTATTTACAATAGCTTTTTAAAAAACGCTCACTTTCATACTTCTTCAATACCAACTGAAGAAAATATCAAAGGTAGTTTTTTAAGTGAGAGTAATGTGTTTGTGTATGATTATTCAACATTTATGTTGATGGAGAAACATAATGATCAATTCTTTGAAACAGAATATGAAAATGGAAGTTTAATTCGATCTGAAAAATTTTACATTGTAATTGGTTCTGGTACCCGGGGACAATCTTATTTATTCAAAAAAGATTCTCAATTATATCAATTGCCGGTATCTTATTTTACTACTTCAAATAGCTGGGCTAACAGCCCGGGTTTTCCATTCTATGCACCAATGTTTTCGAGGCTTATAACTAACAGGTGCCTTGAATGTCATTCAACTTATACCAATCTTTCTCAAATTAATGTTACTGATAAAAACGATCACCCGCAAAACATGATAATGGGTGTTGAGTGCGAAAGTTGTCATGGTCCTGCTGAAAAACATGTTGAATTTCAACAAGAAAACCCGGATGCAAAAGAAGCAAAGTTTATTATAAATCCATCTGAATTAACACGGGCACAAAAGATTGAGTTGTGCAGTTACTGTCATTCACAAGGAAAAAGACTTGCAAGTAGTAAACCGTTTACATTTAAACCAGGTGATTCTTTGAATAAATTTTTACAGTTAGATAGTTTAGCTGATACAAGCCACATTGATGTTCATGGTAACCAGGCTGCATTGCTTGCTTTAAGTAAATGTTTTAAAATGAGCACACTTGTTTGCACAACCTGTCATGATACACACAAGCAGGAAAGAGGTGATCTGCAACTGTTTTCTAACCGTTGTATGAGCTGTCATAATACAGCGCATAATAGTTTTTGCAAATTCACTTCGCTTCCTTCATCAGTATTGAAAAATAATTGTATTGATTGTCACATGCCTGCAAAGCAATCTAAAACGCTTACTGTAAATCTTGATCAAACACAGAAAACAACGCCGGCTACAATCAGGTCACACTTTATTACCGTTTACAATTCTGAAACAAAAAAGTTTCTTGATTTATATAATAAGGCTAAACAAAATTGAGCGCTTATTTTCCTACATACAATAGAAATATTGTTGGCCGCTTATTCAAATCAGGCTTATTGCTTTTCCAATCTTTTATTTTTCTTGTTTTGATTGATTCGCTTGAAGAAGTTATTTCAACACCAATACATAATAACGTTTCAGGTTTTGCAACAAGTAAAACATCATTCAATAACTGGTTGTTTCTATAAGGCGTTTCAATAAAAATTTGCGTACAATTTTTTTGGAGTGATTCATTTTCAAGTTCAAGAATTTTCTTCTTTCTTTCATGCACATCAACGGGTAAATAACCAACAAATTGGAAAGCTTGTCCGTTCATTCCGCTTGCCATTAATGCAAGTATGATTGAGTTTGGGCCAACCAATGGAATGATAGCAGCACCATTTTTTTGTGCAGTACTTATCAAAATTTGTCCCGGATCAGCAATGCCAGGGCAACCGGCTTCACTCATAATGCCAATTGTTTTTTGCAGCAGTAAATCGTTTTTAAAATTGTTTAATACTTCTGTTTCTGCTTTATGAATGGTATGCCATTCATAATCATCAATAATAACTTCTTTATTGATTTTTTTCAGGAACCTTCTTGCCGTGCGTTCATTTTCTGCGTAAAAAACAGAACATTTTTTTACTGCTTCATTTATATAAGATGGAATGCACTTTAATGCATTGTCATCATCATGCAAAGCAATCGGAATAAGATAAACAGTTGCAATTTGCATTAGTCTTCAATTTTTACTGGCAGAGATTCCTTTACATCATGCAAACTTAATGTTGCTGCAATTATTGCATATGCCGGTGCAAGAACCCAACCTATCAGCGGTATTATTTGTATCATGTAAAAAACCAGGCCATTACCAATGGCAAGGCCTTTATGATTGCCCGTAAAATAAATGCTTTGTGATGTTGTAATTTTCTTTCTTTCAAAACTATAATCAAGCATTGAAAAGCCATAATAATAACACTCAACAAGCAATGTAAGTAAAGGCGTAAGCCAGCCAACAATAGGTATAAGGGATAATATTACAATTGAGATCATGTAAATTGATTGCCATAAGCTGTTACGCACAGCAATATAGATCCCGCGCAACATATCTTTTGCAAATTGCTTCGGGTTAAAAACAAATTCTTTGCCTTCAATTATTGAATCTGTTTTTTCACTTAGGTAAACAAAAACCGGAGAACCAACAATCAGCCATGTATATTTAAACAGTGAAAAATAAAATAGCATTTGAATAAGCCAGAATATAACAGCGCCAAACGCAAACACAAAACTGATGAGGCCGCTTCCGCTTTTATCAAGCCAGTTTTTTAAACCAGTTTTAAGGCTAATCCATTCAGTAAAATGGTTTGCAGTTTTACCGAAAAAATACAATGAAACAGCAAACAGGATTGCATAAACTAAACCAGGTAAAATAATCCATTTCCAAAGCTTGTGCTCACGTATAAAATGATGCGCTTTGTAATAGCTTTGAACGGCTATAATAATTTCTTTCAGCACGGTTTATAAAAGATAAATGTAAATGAATTGATGAATACAGGTGAACTTAAAAAAGAAGAACAACAATTTTTAGCATCTCTTAAAATACTGGATGAAAATTTTTATACCCGTAAAGATGTAGTAAAAATTGCAAAAGAATTACTTGGTAAAATTATAGTTACCTGTTTTGATGCACAACTTACTGCTGCACGCATTACAGAAACAGAAGCTTATAACGGAGCAGTTGATAAAGCATCACATGCATACAATAACCGCCGCACTAAACGCACTGAAATTATGTATGCCGGTGGTGGCGCTGCTTATGTGTATTTGTGTTATGGCATTCACCATTTATTTAATGTAGTAACTAATTTAAAAGATGTGCCGCATGCTGTTTTAATACGTGCTGCAGAACCTGTTATGGGTATTGATCTTATGTTGTTGCGCACACACAAAAAAAAGCAGGATTATACGCTAACTACAGGCCCTGGAAACGTATCAAAAGCATTAGGCATTTACACGCATCATACAGGGAATGATCTGCAAAGCAATAATTTTTTTATTGCTAATGACGGAAGCAAAATAGCAAAGCAAAACATTATTGTCACACCACGCATTGGTGTTGATTATGCTGCTGAAGATGCGCTGTTGCCTTATCGTTTTTTTATAAAAGATTCTAAATATGTAAGCGGAAAAAAACCACCAGGTGGTTCTGCACTTAAATGATAATATTTGCAAACACTTTCTTCTTCGAAGCTTATAACTCCCGGCACGTTATTCTCTTATTGTTTTCTTTACAATTATTAATAATCACCAATGGAAATAACTGACAATACAAATGAGCAGCGCTTTGAAACACCTGTTGGTAATGAGTTTGCGTTTATTAGTTACCGCTGGGAGCATGGCCTGCTTTCGTTAATGCATACAGAAGTGCCTGAAGCATTTGAAGGTAAAGGCATTGCATCAAACCTTGCACATTTTGCGTTTGAGACTGCGAAACAGCAACAAAGAAAAGTGCTGGTATTTTGCCCTTACATTTCAACCTGGCTTAAGCGCCATACGCAATACGAACCACTTGTAGAAAAAGATTATAATACATAAACTTCATAAAACTTTCTTTCCTTTATGTTTTACAAAACATGAAGTATTATATTATTGCAGGCGAAGCAAGCGGCGATCTGCATGGCAGTAACTTAATTAAAGAATTACAAAGGCTTGATACGAATGCAAACATTCGTTGCTGGGGCGGAGATAAAATGCAATCAACCGGTGCAACACTTGTAAAGCACTATCGTGATTTAGCGTTTATGGGTTTTGCAGAAGTGGTGATGAATTTAAAAACAATTCTTACTAATTTAAAATTTTGCAAACAGGATATACTTCAATTTAATCCTGATATTTTAATACTAATTGATTATCCCGGATTTAATCTCCGCATTGCTGAATGGTGGCATAAACTAAAAGCTAAAAATGAAAAGCTAAAAGCTAAAACTGTTTTTTATATCTCGCCGCAGGTTTGGGCCTGGAAGGAAAGCCGTGTACCAAAAATGAAAATATGGATTGATAAAATGATTGTTATTCTACCTTTTGAAAAAGAATATTATAAAAACAAATGGAACTGGGATGTTGATTATGTTGGTCATCCATTGGTTCAGGTTGTTGAAGAATTTAAATCGTCAATTGTCAATCGTCAATCGCCAATAAAAGAATATGATAACTATCAAACAACTATAAACCACAAACCACAAACTGAAAACTTAATTGCGCTTCTGCCGGGCAGCCGCAAACAGGAGATTGCAAAGAAGTTGCCCATTATGCTTGAAGTAAGTAAAGCATTTCCGCAGTATCAGTTTGTATTGGCAAAAGCGCCGGCTGTAGAAGATGAATTTTATGCAGGCTTATTGCAATATTATACTAACGTTTCGTCTGTATGCAGTAAAACATATGAATTATTAATGCAATCAAAAGCAGCGCTTGTTACCAGCGGCACAGCCACGTTAGAAACAGCTTTGTTTGAGGTGCCTGAAGTAGTTTGTTATAAAGGCAGCAACATCAGTTACCAGATTGCAAAGCGGCTTATCAAAATAAAATATATAGCACTGGTTAATTTGATCATGGATAAACCTGTTGTGAAAGAATTAATACAAAACGAACTTACTGTTGAAAACCTTAAACATGAATTATCGGAACTTATAAATAATAAATCAAAACAAAAACAACTTAACAAGGATTATAAAGATTTAAAAGATGTGCTTTCAGCTGGCGGCAATGCATCTTCGAACGCGGCAAAGATTATTGTTGATCTTATGAAGTGATTTGCTGTCTTCAATCTTACAAATTCCCGCATCTTAAGATTAACAAACCATCAATAAAACTTTTGCGTTAATTGTATATCAACAAAAATTAAAATGAAAAAAACATTCTTATTCTTTTGCTTAATAATAGCAATAGCTTTTACATCATGTGCCCAAAAACAACAAGAACAACAGAAGTTTGCAGTAGTAAAAACGGATGCAGAATGGAAAAAAATTCTTACGCCGGAGCAATTTGATGTTACAAGAAATGAAGGCACAGAAAGGCCTTACACAGGTATATATTGGAACAATCACGACAAAGGAACTTACTATTGCGTTTGTTGCGGAGTGCCATTATTCAGCAGCGATACAAAGTTTGAAAGCGGCACTGGTTGGCCAAGTTTTTATGCCCCACTGAATACAAAATATGTTGGTGAAAGAACAGATAATTCTTTAGGTATGGAACGCACAGAAGTGTATTGCAAAAACTGCGGTGCGCATTTAGGCCATGTGTTTAATGATGGTCCAAAGCCAACAGGGTTACGTTATTGCATGAATTCTGCAGCACTTAATTTTAAGAAAGGGTAATTACATTGGCAGTAAATTCAGTTATTCAATATTGATTAAACCAAAGGCTTTATCGTATCATATGATACCTTTATACTGATTACATTCATAAATGAATAAAGTTTATTCAAACGTTATTATTACTATTTTTTGTGTATGCCTTTTAATTCCTGCTTATTCTCAAAACATCAATAAAACAATTTTAGTTGATGGCTTGCAAAGAAATTATATCCTTCATCTTCCACCTTCATATACTACTACACAAAAGCTGCCGTTGATTTTTGCGCTGCATGGTGGTGGTGGTACTGCAGCTGGCACAGTTAAGCTTTATGGTTTAGAACAACTTGCTGATAAAAATAATTGCATCATTGTTTATCCTGATGCAATTAATAAAGCCTGGAATATTCCAGGTATGGCAAGCCGCGTAAAAAGATTAAACACTGACGTTGATGATGTGCATTTTATTTCATTATTGATTGACACAATGATTGCACATTATAAAGCTGATGCGAAAAAAGTTTTTTGCACAGGTCTTTCAAGAGGTGCAATGTTTTCTTATTATTTAGCAGATGCATTGAATGATCGCATTACAGCAATTGCTCCGGTTTGCGGAGGCATTTCAAAAACCATGGCAACAACTTATTCATTTAAAAAACCAATTCCTGTTTTAATGATCAATGGCACAGCAGATCCGCTTGTAAATTACAATGGTGGTTTTGGAAGAATGAATAACAGAAATAAAAGCAATGATGATGCAGACTTATTACCAACTGAAACGTTACTTAGCAAAATTATCTCACTAAACAAGTGCAATGCAAAGGCTGAAACAACTACATTACCTGATGTGGATGTATCTGATGAATGTACAGAAACAGAATACGTTTATAATTGCAACAAAGTAAAAGTTGATTTTATAAAGATTGAAAACGGTGGTCATACCTGGGCTGGCGGCTCACAATATTTACCTAAGTTTTTGATAGGAAGATTGTGCAAAGATTTTAGTGCTTCCCAAAAAATATTTGACTTCTTTATGCAGTATTAAAACAGGAAGTTGTTATTAATAAGCTAACGGAACAACGGTATAATTACATAACGTATCAAAATAATTATCAGCGCCACCAAAAACATAAGCAATGAAATGCGGTTCATGCCATGCATGTATTTTACATATTGCGTATTAGGCGATTTCGGGTCACGCTTCTTTATAAAGAGGTAAGTTTGTATTTGTCTCCAGATGCCCATAAAGTGATAACAAAAATAACAGGAAAGAGTTTACATTGATTAACTGAAAAATATCAGGTTATTCAAACAAACTTTGTTGCGCAGTAGAACCGCTGTTAGAATCCACCCAATGCATTTTTACAGATTTGCTATAATCTTCAAAACGTGTTCCTACACTTTTCCAGCCGGTAACTTCTATGTTCTTGCCGATCTTATATTTTATTTTTTGTGTTTGCGCTCCACGGCCTTTTTCAAAATATAAAACAGGATCTTCTGTTGTTGTAACTGTTTCAAGCACTATATTCTTATCTTCTTTTATAAAGAAAAATTTATTGTGCAAGCTTGTTGTTTCAATCTTAAACCGCTTTACAAAATATTGTTTCTTATCTACATAAGCATATACAGCCGTAATGATCTTTTCAAGATTAAATTTTTCTACAGATAAAATTTTATCAACGTCGAATCGTTGTGTTAATTCAAGATCCGTTAATTCATAGCTTCCATCTTTATAAATAATAATGATCTTATCTTCTGCTTCAAAATTGCCCAATAAAATTCCTTTTTCATCACCGTTTAATCTTCCGTAAACATTATCAAACCAAAGCTTTCTGCCGGCTAAAGTTGCTGCACCTTTTTCTTTAAACTTAACCGTACGTACAGGATATTTTGTAACCTGGTTGCCCATGCTGCTGCGGCCTTTTATATCCAGTGTTTCAAAATAAAAATCAAATTCTTTTATACGTGCAGTGCAGCTTGGGCTTAATGTAATTTTTACAATCTCCGCTTCACCGTTTGCATTTACAGATAAGTATTGCACTTTACTTTTATCGCTTCCTTTTGTAAGATCATATTCTTTATCGCGGGTAACGCCCGTTACATTAAAACGCTTTGCATAACTTGTTCCTGAATCACCATCCGTATAGATCATGTTGTACGTGGTGCGTTCATCATTTTTCATAAACACAGCAGCATGCAAAATATCTTTACCGATAAAAGTTTTATCAGCAACCTTTATCACTTTCATGGTGCCGCGTTTTGTAAACGCGATAATATCATCAAATTCTGAGCAATCACATAAAAATTCATCTTTCTTCAAACCCGTTCCTATAAAGCCTTCATTACGGTTGATGTATATTTTAGTGTTCGCAATGGCAACCTGTTTAGCTTGTATTGTATCAAATAATTTTATCTCTGTTTTGCGTTCCCGGCCTTTACCATATTTCTTCAACAGGTTTTCAAAATAAGCAACCGCATAATCAACAAGATTTTCAAGATCATGCTTAACCTGTTTTATATCTGCTTCA
>CAZZXW010000137.1:0-7982 GCA_964658095.1 uncultured Parafilimonas sp.
GATGTTGTAAATATTTATATATACCGCTCTGAACACATTGGCTAATGCAATTGACATAACACCGTAACCCATATATAAAAACAAAAGATTCACACCAAGAAAAAGAAAGTTAGAAGATAGGGAAGAGATGGCAACATCAGCCGCATTATGCAAACCCTGGTTCACGCCTGAAATCGTCCATGAAACAAGCGATAAACCTGTGGCAAAAACCGAGATCATTAAAGCCGTTGCCAAATGCGGATACTGCGATACATCTTTATTAATAATAAAGCCTAATGAAAAGTAACAGGCAAAGCCAACAGCCACGGCAATCAATAAAATAAATGATGATGCGATGTATCCTGAACCAATTGATTTGCAGATATCATCCTTCATATTCATGCCACGCATTTCTGCAATGTTTTGCTGCAACACTTCACCAATGCCCGGATCAACCAATGTCATCCAGCTAAGAATGCTGCTGGTTGCAAGCCAAACGCCAAGCGTGCTTGCATCAATATGTTTGATGTACAACGGCAGCAGTAAAATAGAATTAAACAGGTTGGTTAAAACCCATCCATACTGAAAAATAAAATTCCACCTTAAAACTTTTTTATCCATTAACAAGATTTGTTTGTGATGCAGAAAGCGAAGTATTTTTTATGCTTTGCCGGCGCTTTTCTTTATAATAATCTCTTATATCTTTTTCATTCAAACTTTCCCAACGCCGCACAGAATGAATAATTTTTTTCTTACGGAAAAATAATTCTTCAGGCGATGCGGGCAAGCCTTTCCATGCACATGCAAACGGCAGGTTACCTGAAGAAAGATCACCTAACTGTAAACCCAGGGATTTGAACAGCAGCGCAAATAAATGATCTTCACCAAGGTTTAAATGTTTAAGCTTGTTAAAAGGAAGCAGTCCTTCAGCATCAAGTTTAAGCAATGCATGCTTACTTATAAAATAGGCACCTCCAAACACGCTTTCACCAGGCCGGTAACCATTATCAATTGCTTTTATAAATAATTTTTTAAGCTGAATATTTGCAAAAGGCCTGCGTATATAACGCCAGGTTAAAGTGCCGTTAATCACCCTGTCTCTTGGCCAACTGCGATCCCACGGTTTACCTGAATATTCATAAGGATATTGGCCTGCAATACCAATATCAGGATTATTATTAAACAATTGCAGCGCTTCTCTTTCAGGTTCTTTATTAATAATCAATGCATCAGTATCCAGCTTAAAAATCAAATCAAAATCATAATGCTCTAGTGCATATTTATATGCATAGGCAAGGTTAATGTACAGGCCGCTCATACCGCCCATTGGTTTTGGCGTATAAATTATATCAGTATCTGTAAAAATATTTTTCACTGCTTCGCCAACTTGCTGATTTGAATCATCAACCAGAATTATTTTATAAGTTGACCTTGTGTAAAAAATAAAACTTTCAATAGTATCTGCAATAAAACCCGCAGAAGTGTTTGGCCCGATTGGCACAACAACTGCTATTTGAACTGCATGTTTCATTATATATTTTTTAAAAGGATGGAAGACGTTTCAAGTTTTCTTATTTGCCTGAAATAGCGGCGTATTTCGGGCTCTTTTATTTTATGATAACAACGTACAGAATGAATTATCTTTTTTCCGTTTTTGTAAAGATGTTCAGGTGAATCCGGCAAATTTTTCCAGGCACACGCAAAGGGTTTATCACCGCTTGAAAGATCACCGAAATGCATTCCCAGGGATTTAACAAGTATGGCAAACAAATGATCTTCTTCAAGCACTAATGTTTTAAAAATTTTTAATGGTAACAAGCCAGCATCACTTAATTGCTGCAGGCATTTTTCGCTAAAAAAACAAGCACCTCCAAACACGCTTTCTCCCATTATATATCCATGCTTAACCGCACGTCTGTAATATTTTTGAAGTGGTAAATTAACCAGTGGCCGCTTCCACATTTTCAGAACATGTGTAAAGCGTGAAAGTTGCCAGTAAGGCCAGCTTTTATCCCAGGGTTTGCCATTGTAATCTAAAGGATACTGCCCCGCAATACCAATATCAGGATGCTGTTCAAATAATTGAATTGCTTCGTATGCAGGATCGTTGCCAATGATCAATACATCTGTATCCATGCGCAGTAAAACTTTAAAAGAGTAATGTTTTAGTGCATGTTGAAACGCTTGTGATAAATTTATATATAAGCCGCAAAACTTTCCAAGATTTTTTTCGGTTGATACGACATCTATATCGGGAAAAATTATTTTAAGAAAATTGCCTGTTCCTTTTTGAGAATCGTCTGCAAGAATAATTTTTGGTGTGTTAACAGTATAGTGCAGCAAACTTCGTATTGTATCATCAATAAAATCTGCATTGCATGTTGGGCCGATAGGAATAACCACTACCAGCTCATGAAAAGTTTTCATGTGTGTTGTATGAAGCGGTGAGACAATATTGATCTACTAAATCAAAAATTTTTGAATCTGTTGCAGCATCGAATTTTCTTGCAAAGAGTGCATCTGTGTTAAGCAGGTCATCAAAATCTTTTTCAATAAGCACATCAGGATGCGGGTTTGAAGTGTCTTTCCAACTAACATAGGTTTTACTGCTGTTGAAAATGCTATTTAATAATTTTTCATCTTTTGCATTTAACAAAATAGTATGAAAAAATACTTCATCAGCCGCAAATGTGTACCGGTGAAAAGAAACGTAACCAGGATTTGCTTCTACAAAATCAATGATATAATTTAATGCATGCATATCAATAATCCACCATTGAGAACCGGCATAAGGCACTAAATTTCCAGGCAGCTTTCGCTTTAAAACCGGTATAACCATTGATAAAAAATTAATTGCTTTGGCAGTGAGTTTTTCATAGTGTTTATCGCCTAAATAGTACTTATCAATCCTGTATAAACCACCCCGTGGCTTCCATTTATAATGATTAGGAATTTTGAAGTATTCTATAAACAAGGAATAACCTGACTGGTTAAAAAATTCATCAATAAAGGAATTACTTTTAACAGGATAATCCTGCCCGCTTAATAAAATAACCTGCTTGAAAGTTTGAGCTGATTTTTTTATTTCTTTTAAAGCATGCAATGTTGCTGTAACCAAACCATAACTGCCCCAGTTTGTTTTTACACGTTGTACAAACTTTATTTTATTTTTAAAAGGATGCAAAGCTTCAAACTGTGCAGCGCTAATTTTTTTGTCTATGTGTACAAAAAACATTGCATTGCCATCATCTAATTTTTGGATTAAGCGATAAACCTGTTGCGGATTTTTATGCACAAGAATTATATAAGCTTTCATGGAGTTGGGTTGAATTAAGTGGTGTAGAATTAAGATAAGCATTCAAGCTTAATTAAGTTAAGGTGAAATTATTTAGCGTTCATTTCAGCATGCGCTACATTAATTACTTCAATGCTTGACTTTTGTATTTCTGCTACTAAAGCATAACCAAGTGTTGGTAGTAAAACTTTTACTGAATGTTTTCTTACTTCAAGCACGTTACCTTCTCTTAATATAAGCGGGCCGTTAACAATTCTTACTTTATCATGCACATTAATATCTATCTTTTCAAGCTTAACTTCTTTATATGTATCAAGAAAATTCTTTAAAGTATCAATCTCTTCATCTCTTATAACCGCAGGCTTGCCTAACCAGTAAATAAAATTTAAAATGCCTTCAGTTTTTTTGATCTCTGTAAATTCAGTACTTTCAGTATGCACAAAAACATAACAGCTTATCAACGGTTCATAGATTGTTTTTTTTCTATCTGCCCATTGACGAACAACTTTGTTTACAGGACAATAGTTGTCAATATTTTTTTTCTGTAAAAGGGCGCTTACTTTTTTTTCCCAACGGGGTTTTGTATAAACTGCATACCACTGTTTCTTCATGCTCATAGTTACTAGTTTTTAAAGGCAGAGCTTCGCTAATCCCGCTTACAGAACTGTATAGCAGGTAAATTAAAATCTTATAAAAAAATAATGACAGGGTTAATTAAAATGCGAGTATTTACTTGTTTGTTGTTATAAAAGGTATTTGTTTAGTACTCATTGTTTTTTTATTCGAAGGATACGCATAACTATATCCATATCCATAATATTTATTTTTATAGCCGCGTGTACGTACATCATTAAAAACAATACCAACATTTTTCAACTGGTTTGTTTTTTGATCGCCGCTTACCTGTTGCATAAAAAGCTTAGGCGTATAACCATGCCGTACTACGTATAAAGTAGAATCGCAATATTTTGAAATGATATATGCGTCATTCACATTAATAACCGGTGCGCTGTCAATTATTAAATAATCAAAGCGATCATTAAGGCTGTTCAACAAATCTTCAACATATTCGTTGGTTAATAACTCTGAAGCGTTTTCAGACAAATGCCCTGCAGGTACTGCATATAAGTTATCATGCATATCTGTTTGATGTATAATATCATTAATATCAGCATCTTTTAAAAAATAATCAGCTATGCCTGTTGCCTCTTTAATATTTAAATTATTGGTGAGTGAAGGGTTATGCAGATCAAAATCTATAAGCGCAACTTTTTTACCCGTTGCTGCAAGCGTTATAGCAAGGTTAGCAGCTATAAAACTTTTTCCTTCGCCGGATATAGCTGATGTTACAAGTATTCTTTTAAGTTGAGGTGTGTTTACGTTATAATATGCCAGGGCTATTCTTAGATTTCTGAATTGCTGGCCTACCAACGTTCTGGTATTAAATTCCAGGGCATTATTAACTTTTGTTCCTGAACTTATTTCTGCAATAACAGGGTCTTTTGTCAACAGTTCAATATCATGCCTGAACATAATTTTTTGGCCTAAGGTTTCTTTGCTCATAACAAAACCTGCACCAGCAATGATGGCTAAAAGAAAAGAAGAAATGTAAGCGAGTTTTTTATTAGGGCTAACAGGGCTGCTGTCAAAATCTGCTTTATCAATTATTTTACTACCGGAAAGATTAGACAATAATGATAATGATGTTTCTTCTTTTTTCTGCAGCAGAAAATCATACAAGTTATTTTTTATGCCTTGCTGCCTGTTTATATCAAGCAGTTGTTTTTCTTTTTGAGGTATTGTATTTAACACACCTGAATAAGAATTATTTGTTGTTGATAAATCTTCCCTGCTTGCAAGTAAACTGCTTTTCTCACTTTGAATGTTTTCTAAGATGCTTGGCCTTAATTTTCCTATTTCATCTTTTACAGAAACAACGATAGGATTGTTTTCACCTGTGGTTTTTTTAAGGTTATCATAATTTGCCTGCGCTGTATAAAGCTTATCCAGCAACTGTGTTAATAAAGGATCATTAATGCCGGATGTTGAAGGCACTATTCCATCTGATGCGTTTCTTGATTGCACATAAGTTTGTATCTGGCTTAATGCTGCGAGCTGCATGTTTATATCTGCCACCTTCTGATCATTATTACTAACATTTTCCATGTACAGTTTTCCTTGTGTGGAAACATCAATTGCGTTTTGCTGCGATTTATATTGCTGCACTTTGCTTTCAATTGAATCAAGATCATGGCCAACATTTGCCAGGCGGTTATCTATAAAATTAAGTGTGCTTGCAGCCAGTGTTGTTTTATCTTTTGCTATAGAAAAATTATAAACCAGTAAAAGATCATTCAAAATATTTTTACTTCTTACCGGGTCTTCATCTTTTAAACTAAGATCTAAAATGCTTGATTCTTTGGTAGTGGTTGAAACGGTTAGCCGGCTGCTTAAAGTGTTTACAACATCTTTTACAGGTATTAACTTAAAGAAAAATTTACCACTGTCTGTTGTATTTATGCGATCAGCATTTGGAATAAATTTAATTACACCATAGCTTGTATTTATCCATTCATTAATTGGATATTGTTTTGCATCAAGCGTGACAGCCGTATTGTTTTTATTTACAGAGAAGAATATTTTTTTTGAAGGAATAATTTTATCTGTATCCTGAACAATTACTTTAACCGGTGAAGTAGTATAAGCAGAAATACTTTTAAATTTTTTTTGTTCTGATACAGGCGCATACAACGCAAGCCTGTTTGCCACTATGCTCAACAGCTCTTTTGATTGAATAACTTCTGTTTCGTTCTCAATTATTTTATTTGACGAAAGCTTATCAAGTGATTCTATTGCTTCAGATTCCTGCGCACCTTTTTTTTCATCATCAATTAAAAGCTTTGCTGTAGATTGATAAAGTGGTGTAGCCAGATGCAGGTAAGTAAATGCGCCTGCGCCAAACAATATAATCAATGCAACAAATAAAGGCCAGTAGGGCAAATAGTGAAAGGCTATATACCTTAAAATATTTGGCTGGTTATTTTCTTTTTGAAGGGTGACCATGTGAATATTAATAATTAATTATTTCTAAATACAGCATCTGCTATTATTGCCAATAATGAAAGGCCGCTGAATACAATTGGTAATATCTGCATACTGCGGCTTGAACTTGAAATTTTTGTTTTGTTTGCTTCAACATAAATAATATCGTTTGATTTTAAATAGTAAAACGGTGAACTAAACAAATCGTTTGAATTTAAATTCAGCCTCTTGATTTCTTTAGTGCCGCCATCTTCACGTATTACCATTACGTTATCTTTTCGTCCGTAAATAGTTATATCGCCTGCAAGCCCGAGTGCTTCAAGCAGTGAAATTTTTTCACTTGGAACAGTTATTACCTCAGGATGATTTACTTCTCCCAAAACGGTTACCCTGAAATTTAAATAGCGCACATTTACTATAGGATCTACCAATAAATTTTTGTCAGTAAGTAATTTGCTGATATTGTTTTTTAATTGGTTACATGTTAAACCAGCTGCAGGAATATTGCCAATAATAGGAAATTGAATGTTACCTGATGAATCAACCAAAAAACCGGAAGATTGTAATGTTTGGCCGTTTGTTGAAGATGCATTTGCATATGATAAATTAGGTGCATTAAACACCGCTGAGGCAGACGGATTTAAGCTGCTTACCGATATGCCTAATATATCTTTAGATTGAATAATTGTTTCAGGCACTTTGGTAGCAGTAGTTATAACTGCATCAGGCTGATTGTTAAAGTAAGTTGCATTTTTTGTCTCCATGCATGAACAAAGCACACAACTCAACAAAACAGACATTAATATCCATTGTAAATTTGAATTCATAAGGTACATTTGAAATTTTATACATCAGGTCTATACTTGCTATTATCCCTAATGTATAATTTGAATAGACATCAGCATAAATTTTTCGCTGATGCCTGTATAGGCACGGAATTCGGATCCGGTTAAAAACGTAAAATTACTTGCTTTACTATTGAATCAATTAATAACTAACTTAATGTTTTGTAAATAGTTCATACAAAATAAATACGAGTAAATTTTATACCAAGATTTGAATGTATATACATAAATATTTTCTCTATTTATATATAGCTATTAATTATTAAAGTCTTTTCTGGTAAGTAAATTGTTATTTGTTCTACCATCCACCCATAATTGTTACTTTATGAAACGGTCTTTAATTATTGTAGCGCTTTGTTATTTAACTGCACATGTATTTTCCCAAAGAGGCTTAAGCAATTCAAAAATTGATACGGCTGTTTTATTGCTTAACCATCAGCCAAAATTTTTCATTAATATACATTCAGGCTATGCGATTGGTTTAGGCTCAACCTTTAAGTTTTACCCTGATGATGTTACATCTGTTGCTGTTGAGAAAACCAATAATCAGGCACCAACTACAACCACGCATTATAAATCTACTACAAAAGGTCTTGGCGATGGCTTTAGATATGGTGCAGGCTTATCTTATATACTTAATGATTTTATTAACCTTGGTTTTGAATTTGATTATTTTAAAAGCACTATCAGCAGAACAAGAGATTCATCTTTTCACAGCAGTAACAGTGCAACAGATTATACCTATAACAATCTTTTTACAACTTCTTACCAAGCGATGCTTTTAACTATCAGCCCAACTATTACATTAAAAGCAATTTCAC
>CAZZXW010000138.1:0-7977 GCA_964658095.1 uncultured Parafilimonas sp.
TAAACCGGTATGTAAAGGCAGGCCTGCACGAAGGATGGTTGCCAGCACAGGTTGCGTTGTTAATACTTTACTGTTATGTATTCCAAGCGGTGTTTGAGTTTCCTGTTCATTCCATGCAAGTGTTTTACTTATTTCATAAGCCATCACTTCGCCAAGGCGTTCAAGATTGCGGCGAAAGCGCATACGGTTAGCCTGTACATCTGTACTGCGTAATTCACTTATCCAGTTAGTAATCAAACTATGTTTTTCGCTAAGGTTATTGATCATTAAGCGAAGATAAAAAGTTTATGTTGCTTGATTTTGTAATTGTGTGTAATAGCTATCGTCTTAAATAAATAAAAAAAGATTGCATTTTTTAGATGCAATCTTTTTTTTATAAAGCAATTTTATGGTTGCGGCTACGGTATTATTGCTTTATAACTTTTGTTGAATAAACACTTCCGCTTTCAGTTATTACATTTATAAAGTATAAACCAGGGCCTGCATTTTGCAACAGCTTAATTTGCTGACCGCCAACTGTACTTATTGTTTGAATTGTATTGCCTGCTTTATCTGTAACAGATATCTGTGCTTTTGAAGGCAGATCATTCAAAGATAAAATAGTGTAACTATTAAAAGGATTTGGATATGTTTTTAAAACATAAGATTGTTCAGGTGCTACTTCTTTGCAAGTGCCTTGCGTTATTACTACAAATGGCGTAAGGTTTTGGCAACCATCTTGTTCATCTCTAACAAAATATTTACCTGGTTGTTTAAATGTGTAATAATTCTTTGTGGCATTTTTAATTAATATATTATCCTTATACCATTGCCATGTTACTGTTTCAGCATGTGATGTTGTAGCGGTTAATACCAACGGCTTGCCGGGGCAAACAGTACCTCCGTCAGGCGTAATTATTGGCTTTATATATGACGATAGAGTGGAGCCTACGCTGGCATAATAAAACTTCAATGTAGTTAAGAAGCCTAATAAACTTGAAACTTTTACATTTATGCTGCTGATTTTGTTACCGGTTGCAGGGGCAACTTTAAGCAGAATTGAAAATTTATCACTATCTAATAATGATACATCGGCCAATGTAAAGTTACTATCTGCGGCTAGTTTCTTACCGTTTTTATCATATATAGATAATACAATTTTGCCTAACAGATTTGCATTAATTAAAGTATTTCCTTTTCCAAAAATAAATGATACACCTACATCTTTACTTCCGGCACTAGGAAAGCGTAATGTTAAGCTTGAACTTCCTAAAAGTGGCGGTGCAAAGGTTGCATAATCGGTTAAGGAAGAACTAACAGCGTTGGCAGCATTGTTTACATTTGTTGCTTTAACAACTGTATCTGCTACATAAGCCGGGCAAGAGAACTTAAGTTTTGCACCATAAATTCTTAAATTATAATTGGCTGTTAATGTGTTTTGAGCAACAAGTTTTGCATATGCAATTTTGTTTGCAGTTTTAACTCCTTTTAATGTGAGTGTATACTTATTTTGAGTTCCATCCAGCACATTTACATCTCCAAGCGAAAAACCATGCTTTTCAGATATTAAGTTATTACTGCTGTCATACAAATACAGGCTTAACCCATTCAAAATATTGGCTGTAAGTAAACCATTATCCTGCTGCAATGTAATAGAGCATGTCATGCTTTGAAAACCATACTGTGAAAAACCAAATTTTAATGTAGACGAATCGCTTAAAGAAATAGGCAAGCTGATAAGTGCATAATCAGAAGTATCTGCTGATACTGCATTTGCGGGATAAGTTACGCCTGAAGAAGAATCAACATAATCGGCTGAAATTTGTGCATTTGTAAAATTGACCGTTAGTAAAAATGCTGCAATGAGCATTAAATGTAGTTTTGCTTTCATAAAAAAAAGATATTGTTTTTAGTTAATAAAATAGAGCGGCAAGCGCATTTGTGCGAATGCATTTACCTGTAATCAGAGGGAACGGAAATTGGCAGATTTCATGGAGACGGGCTTAAGGAAATTGAAATGGGTGAAAGCGCTTTCACGAATAAATACGTAAACAATTATTTTATGGTTTCCCAAAAATAAAAAAAATAAAAATTTTTTTATGGTGTATAAAGTCCTTGGTTTAATGAGTGGTTCTTCGGCAGATGGACTTGATATTATTTTTGTTGAACTGGATGAAAACCGTGGCAACTGGAGTTATATAATTAAGGCAGGCGATTGCATTTTTTATGATAAAGAATGGAGAGAAAAACTAATTACAGCAAAAGCACTGGATGCTTATAATTATATGTTGCTGCATATAGCTTATGCAAAATTTATTGCCGTATCTATCAATAATTTTATAAGTAAAAATAATTTACAACACCAGGTACAATTAATTGCTACTCATGGGCATACTGTATTTCATGCACCTGAAAATAATATGACTGCACAATTAGGTGATGGCGCAACTATAGCTGCGCTAACAGGAATTAATGTTGTAAGTGATCTGAGAAATATGGATGTTGCATTAAATGGTCAAGGTGCACCCATTGTTCCTTTAGGTGAAAAATTAATTTTTTACGGCTATAATTTTTACCTGAATATCGGCGGCATAGCAAACGTTTCGTTTCAATCAGAAAAAAATTTTATTGCGTTTGATGTGTGTGCTGCCAACAGTATTTTAAACAGGCTTGCGAATTTATATGATAATGATTTTGATGAAGATGGAAAATCAGCAGCTACAGGCACAATTAATCAGCATTTATTAAATAACCTGAATGCACTTGATTATTATAAGCAATCGTTTCCCAAATCGCTTTCAAATAATTTTACAACTGATGTTGTGTATCCGCTAATACAATCGTTTCAACTTCAGCCAAACGATGCGTTAAGAACGTATGTTGAACATATTGCTTTTCAAATTCAACAATCGGTTAAGCAATTAATAAAAGATCAGCCGCAGGCAAATTATAAAATGCTGGTAACCGGCGGCGGCGCCTTAAATATTTTTTTAATTGAAGTTTTAAAACCAATGCTTGCTGCAATAAATGTGGAAATAATAATTCCTGAAACCAACATAATAAAGTTTAAAGAAGCTTTAATTATGGCTCTGCTTGGCGTATTAAGATGGCGTGAAGAAAATACGGTGCTTGCATCTGTAACCGGTGCATCAAGAAATAGTATTGGCGGCGCAGTGTGGATAGGGCAGGAGGCTTGAAATAAATTTAAAAAGCTTACGTTTTATAATGCTTAATTAATTATGAGATCATTTTTTTTGTGTTTATTAATTTTATCTTTTGTTTGTTGCAAACAAAAGTTTGATACTAGAACTTATATTGAAAACAAGGCAAGCCTTGCCCAAAAAGAGCAATCGCATCCGCAGGAGTTTCTTAAAATCTTTGCTGATGATAAAAAGAATTTATTTGGTGCAACGATTGTAAAAGGAAAGGTTGTAAATAATGCTTCGATATGCGGTTATAAAAATACAAGGCTAAAAATGCTATGTTTCAAAAATAATATCCGTGTTGAAGAACACGAAGATATTTTAAGTGATGTTATACAACCAGGCGATTCTAAAAATTTCAAAACAAAATATCATTTACCAAAAGGCACAGATAGTGTTGCTTTATCTGTAATAAGTGCAGACCCCGTTTTAATGGATACGCTTAAATAAAACTGAAGCTGTCACCATCAAACAAGCCTTTGTCACTTAATTTTAATTGCGGAATTACAAGCAGTGCCATGAAACTTAGCGTCATAAATGGCGCAGATAGTTTTGATCCAAGCGATTTTGCCATTTTATCAATTTCTGTATAAGCAGCAGCAACTTTATAACCGTCTTCATCACTCATTAAACCTGCAACAGGCAGCGCAAGAATTTTTTCATGGCTATCATAAACGCAACTAACACCACCTTTTTCTTGTATAATAAGATTAACCGCTTTTAATAAGTTTTCATCATCAACACCTACAGCAATTATATTATGGCTGTCATGCGCAACAGATGATGCAATTGCACCTTTCTTGAAGCCAAAATTTTTTATAAATGCTTTTGCAACCGGCGCATTATTATAACGGTTAACAACTATGATTTTTAAAATATCATTATCAACATCAGCAACAAAACAATTGTTTTTTATTAATGGTGTTACAAATGTTTTATTAGTGATAAGTTGCCCGTCCAACGCTTGAATAACAGGCATTTTGTTATCAATTAATTTTAGTTCATCAATCTTGATCTTTACATCATTAATTGAAATTTTATCAGCAGAAAAATTATTAATGAGTTTTGATTCAATTGAATCAATAAGTGTTTTTCCATTTTCTGCAACCAGTTCTCCGTTTATAAAAGTTTTAAGTATTTTAAATTGCTGAAGATTATTAACAATTATAAAATCAGCCGCATCATTTTCATTTAATAATCCAACGTTAAGCTTATAATGATCTACAGGATTTATACATGCTGCCTGCAAAACCTTAAACACATCAATGCCTTTTGCAAGGGCTCTTTCACACAATTTATTTATATGATCTTGAACAAGGCTATCAGGATGTTTATCATCACTGCCAAACATAATTTCATCAGGATAATCATTTAAAAGATCAATCAAAGCATCAAAATTTTTTGCAGCACTTCCTTCACGGATAATAATTTTCATTCCATACTTTAGTTTATCAAGCGCTTCTTCTTTTGTAAAACATTCATGGTCTGTTGAAATGCCTGCTTCAATATATTGTTTCGCTTTATCGCCACGCAAACCGGGTGCATGACCATCAACAGGTTTATTCATTTTCTTAGCTGCTATAATTTTTTTTATCACTTCATCATCCTTCATTAGCACACCTGGAAAATTCATCATTTCACTTAAATAAAGTATGTCTTTCTTTTGTAAAAGTCGCTCAACACTATCACTGTTTAAAATTGCGCCTGCCGTTTCAAAACCTGTTGCAGGCACACAACTGGGTGCGCCAAAATAAAATTTCAAATTTACCTGTCTGGCATTATTAATCATAAATTCAACACCTTTCATTCCGCATACATTCGCAATCTCATGCGGATCGCTAACTGTTGCAACAGTACCATGAACAACAGCGAGACGTGCAAACTCAACTGGTATAAGCATGCTGCTTTCAATGTGCACATGACTATCTATAAAACCAGGTAAAATGTATGGCAAACTGTGATTGATGTTTTCTGAAATTGTTTTTATAGATTGAATGCACTTGTCTGCAATTATTACTTCACAATGCGTAATTTTTTGATGTAAAATATTTACAACATTGCCTTGCAGCGAAAACTGTTGAAGCATAATAGATTAAAAGTAATGTGCAAGCTAAAGCAAAAAAAATCCCGCATAAAGCGGGAATTTTTTTGAAACAATACCGTAATAGTTTCAACGGGGGCAATTGTTTCTAATGGTTTTTCTTCGGACAATTGGATTTCATGAGTACTTCTTATTAACAACAGTGTAAAGGTGCAGCGTTATTTTTACACATTACAAAAGATTCGGTTTTTAGCGTATCCATATAAGACAATAAAAATTAGAATTTAATTTATGCACAATAATTGGTTATGTAAATATTTCTGCTATCATACATCTTGCACTTCCACCGCCATTAGTTTCTATAGCCGATAAATCAGCATGTAGTATTTTATTAAAACTTATTAAGGTTGAAATTTGAATAGTTGTTAATGATTTATAAGCCTGGCGGGACATGATCACTACTTTTTCCTTATCATTTATAACCTGCAACATGTTACCGGCAAAACAATTCATTTGATTTAGAGTGATCTCAATTATTTCTTTGCCAGAGTTTTTAATTGTTTGTATTAGTTTATGTTTTTCTATTTCATCAGTAACTGATTCAAGACAAACAACAACATATTTATCAGCAACACACATCATAACGTTTGTGTGATAAATGTCTTGCGCAGTTTTATCTTTTGCAAAAAAACAACAAGCTGTATAATCCATTTTCTCACAAAAAACATCGAGCACTTTTTTATTTGTGCGTGGTGAAATGCATGCATACGCAATTTTATTTTCGCGATCTAAAACCATGCTTCCTGTGCCTTCTAAAAAAAGATCTTCATTTTCAAAATAAGTAAGGTCTATAATGTTTGCCGGTTTAAAATTCTGAGCAATAAAATCTTTTATATGTTGCTTTCGTTCTGCCCGCCTGTTCTTTGCAAACATTGGGTATAGCACTATTGTTTTGTTTTCATGAAAAGAAATCCAGTTGTTGGGAAAAATTGAATCTGGTGTATGTGGCTCAGGTGTATCATTTATAACAAGAACATTTATATTATTTGCTTTAATTGTTTCAACAAAATCATCAAATTCTTTTAAAGCTTTTTGTTGTGCATTTTCTGCATTGCCTGCAACCTGGAAAAGATTATTTGCAGCAGTTTCCGCATTATAAGTAAACGCTGCCGGCCGTATCATTAAAATAGTATTTGTGTTTTGCATGGCGCTAAAGTTTATCACGCAGTAAAGGCAGGCTCATGCAATGCGGGCCGCCACGTGCTCTTGATAATTCTGAAGATGGTAATAATATCAAAGTGTTTTCAAGACTGTGCGGATGTAAGCCATTATCAAATTGCTTAAATAATTCAACTGTTGTTATAATATCAAAACCGGCCTTTTTAAAAGCGTTTGCTGTAAAATCATTACGGTCATATCCAACAACAACGCCTTCTTTTAAAGCAACTACATTACAACTGTCCGTCCATTGTTCACGGTCATCGTACGGAAATTCGTTGCCGCCGCTATAAATAATTTTTACATCATCAGCATTGCAATTGTAATCTTCAATACTAATTTGTCTTAAAAGCTCTTCAATGCCTTTAAGCTTTATATTAACGCTATAATCTTTTTCAGAACTGTATTTTTCTGTTGATGATTTATAAAACTGCAATACTTCAGGTTCTTCAATTGCAATCAAATCCGGCTGATGCATTAATCTGCGCAAATAAGATTGCTTCACTTTATTTTCTGTTGCAATAATGTGTTCTGAGTATCTTCCATAAAGCACCCACATATTGCGTTTTACCTGCGTAAAAATGGTATCAATATGCATTTGAGCACGGTTCTTTGCAATTTTTATAACCGAGATTCTTTCAATGCCTAATGCTTCATTCGAAAAAATTGTATGAATGATTTCATTGATGGCATTGGATGAAGTACGCTCACTGCAACCTACAATTAGATGCTGTGGATGTATCATCATTATATCGCCGCCTTCAATACTGATAAATCTTGCTTTACGTTCTTGCTCTTCATATAAAAAGAAGTCGCTTTCTTCAATCACTTCAATTACCTTATCTACATTTTCTTTAAACAAAAAATACAACGCAAGAAATTTTGTAATGAGTGATTCACGTTTACGTGCCGTGGTTGCCATACGGCTTAACAAGATGTGATCTTTGATCATGATGCCGATGTCTCTTGTAAAAAT
Organism: uncultured Parafilimonas sp.; assembly: GCA_964658095.1. Taxonomy (GTDB): domain Bacteria; phylum Bacteroidota; class Bacteroidia; order Chitinophagales; family Chitinophagaceae; genus Parafilimonas. The sequence continues at coordinate 7,418 of CAZZXW010000138.1, forward strand.
AAAATTAGGAACCGGCGGAAATATATATTGATCATCTGCAAGATTGCTTGCTGATTTTGACAAAATTCCTGTGATTAAGATCTTTGCAAGCAATGCAGGATCTTTTACAGCTTCAAGTTGTTGCTGAATAACATGGCTTGATTCTTCATACGAACAAACGGCTGAAATAAGCCGCAGCTTAACGCTTTCATCTTTTATAATTTCTTCAAGTAGTTGCTGCACTTCCAAAACTTTATCAGACTTAAAATATTCTTTCTTACCTGGAATAAAACAGTTGGCTTTTGTAGTTTCATCTGATGCCTGGCAGTTTTGTATTTGTTTTATTTTTTCAGGATCAAGAAAATACAGGAGCAATTTTACATAATGATTATACTCTTTCTGCATGCTCTTTAAATGCACAATATCATCATACAAATTATCTGAAAATGTACTTGGAATTATTTTTCCAATTCCGCCATCCGGGCTATGAATTAATATTTTTCGCAGCGTTCCCAATTCAGATTCCACATAAAATAAATCATCATTTGGATTATTTTTTCGCCGAAGGCTTCGTCATGTCT
>CAZZXW010000139.1:0-7976 GCA_964658095.1 uncultured Parafilimonas sp.
TAGAATCTGCATTGCCGGAAATAAAAATAAGCTTAGGTGAAAAAAAATTTACCAAACGGGTTAAGAAAGTAACCAAGCTCCTTACACAAGGTTTGCATTTGAACGGCACTCATAAAAAAGTTAGTAAAAAAGCTTTTAGCGCAAATGGTGCTGCTAGCAATAACACTGTCGCTGAAGCTGCCACAGTGTAAATAATAAAGTATATTCTTTGGCTTTCATGCGGATGGATTAATAATTAGATTATCAATTCTTTTACAGGATCCCAAAACAGCTCATTAAAACGCACTACTTTATCTTCTTTTACTTCTGTCTTTTCTTTTTCTAAAAGCTGCTGCATTAAATCAGGAGTGGCAAAATGCATTTTACCGCTTAACATGCCATTACGGTTTACTACGCGGTGTGCAGGTACTTTGGGCGTTGCATAACCGGCCGCATTCATTGCCCAGCCAACCATACGGGCAGACATTTTTGTACCCAAATAATTTGCTATTGCACCATAACTTGTAACACGGCCTTTGGGTATGCGGCGGGCAACATCCCACACATCTTCAAAAAAAGAATGCCTGTTTACAAGATCTTTTAAATGTTGATTTTTTAATGAAGCCATTTAATGTTACGATTATTAGTTAAAGTATAATACTTTATTTATGATTCACCATTTCTAATACTTCTTTGCTTTAATAAATTGCTTCGTTTTGGTTCAGGAACATTTTTATAATCATACGGACAATGATAGCAACCATTACCGCAACAATAACCTCTTTGTAGAAGATATTCTGATGTAAAAACGACTAAGCCGTCATTATTAAAATAATAATCATCGTCTTCACTAAATTGTTTCTGCACGGTATAAATCTTTTAAGTATTCATCTTTTTCTGTGCTTAATTCTTGGTTTATTTTAAAACATAGATAGTGTACTTTATTGCTTTGCGCTATGTCAAGATTTTCATAATGCGTTTTTATTTTAAGCGTATCGGTTAACACATCTTTACCTGCAACATCGTTTATATCTTCAATTAATTCAAGGTTATATAAATCAATTACTGTTTTGGTAAAATCATACAGATCAGGACTGTCTGTTTTTAAATGCAACTTTGCATCACGCTTTAAAATTTGCTTGTAAAGCCGCAAAAATTTTGGATGTGTTAAGCGCTTCTTCATCTTTGAAAAACGCAGTTGAGGATCAGGGAAAGTGATCCATATTTCGCTTACTTCACCTGGTACAAAATAATCTGTTATTTTATCAATCTGTGTGCGTAAAAATGCTACATTCTTCAAGCCTTCATCAAGCGCTGTTTTAGCACCTTTCCATAAGCGGTTGCCTTTAATATCTACACCAATAAAATTTTGTTGCGGATACATTCTGCCTAAACCTAAAGCATACTCACCTTTACCGCAAGCTAATTCAAGAACTAGAGGATTATCATTTTTAAAAAAATTATTCCAGTTATTTTTTATGTAGGAAGGGTATTGTAAAACATTTGGGAAAGTTTTTAGTTCTTCAAAACGCAATAACTTTTTTTGACCCATAACTAAGAAGCGTTGTTACCCGACCTGGATTCGAACCAAGACTATCAGAGCCAGAATCTGAAGTACTACCATTATACTATCGGGCAATAAACTGCAAATGTATTTTTTTTTGCAGCGCCATCCAACCCTTGCACCGCTTTTATACTATGGCATGTTTTTTACCGTTTGCAATTATACAAAGCTTACCATGCAAAAAAAGTCAGGCAATCGCAGGCTGCGCAAAAGATATATCGTATTAAGCATAATTGCTTTGCTTATTATTTTCCGGTTGCTGTTGCCTTACATCATATTGCATTATTGTAATAAAACATTGTCACATCTTGATGGATATTATGGCCATATTCAGGATATAGATGTGGCTTTATACCGCGGCGCCTACCAGATAAAAGATATGTACCTGAACAAGATGGATAATAAAACCAAAAAGCAAACAGGTTTTTTTAAGGTAGATAATATTGACCTTTCGGTGCAATGGAAAGCATTATTTCATGGAAGATTAGTGGGCGAGATGGAAGTGAATAAGCCAACACTCATCTTCACAAAAAATAAAACGGGGATAACCGATGTAAAAAAAGACACCAATGATTTTAGAAAAGTGCTCAAGAGTTTTATGCCTTTAAAAGTAAACCGGTTTGAAATTAATAATGGCAGTATTCATTATTTAGATCCCGGTGCAAAACCTGTAGTAGATATATCCATGCAAAAAGTGCATGTGCTGGCTGAAAATTTAAATAATGCTGCGCATGATAAAACAGCGTTGCCTTCACCCATATCTGCCCAGGCAGATGTATATGGCGGATTATTAAACCTTAATATGAAAATGAATATACTTGCTCCTAAAACGCAGTTTGATTTAAATGCGTCTGTTAAAGATGCAAACCTTGCTTTGTTTAATAATTTCCTAAAAGCTTATGGCGGCTTTGATATTAATAGAGGTACATTAAGCCTGTATTCCGAATTTGCTGCAAAAGATGGAAAGTATGTTGGCTATGTAAAGCCGATCATAAAAGATCTTAAAGTGTTAGGGCCACAGGATAGTGCTGACAACCTGATTCATAAAGCCTGGGATGCTGTTGTAGGTTTGGCAGCCGACATATTAAAAAATCAGAAGAAAAATCAAATTGCTACAAAGGTTCCTATACAAGGTGAATTTGATAAATCAAATACCAACGTGATGGAAGCAATATGGGAGGTGCTTAAAAATGCCTTTATACAGGCGCTGGCACCTTCAGTAGATAACCAGATCAACTTAAGCTCTGTTGATACAGCAAAGCCTGAACATGTAAGTTTATTTCATAAGATTTTTGGTGGTGGCAAAAAAGATAAAACAGAAAAAAATAAGAAAGATAACAGTAAGAAAAGTAAATAGCTGCCACTCTAATAAGTGCACAATTAATTGCTGTACTGCTTATTTATTAAATCAATGATCTGGTAACTTTCAGTAATTATACTATGATAACGCTGCATGGCTTCAACACCAAAACCTCCCAACAACAAATAATTTTGCATTTCAGGCATCTCAATCACTTCCTGCAAATTGGTTGTACTGTCACTGCTATACCTGATATTTTTTGAAAGAAAAGGTATTAGCTGCTGGGTTTTAATATTGGTTAGGTAAGAAGTTGTAAGCTTTAAAGTAGCAATTCTGTTTTGATATAAATCCAGTATCATATTTTGCAATGAATCGTTTTCTATAACATCAAACTGGCCACTGCTTTTTAAAGCCTCAAAGCGGCTATCGTTAGGAACAAACTCTGTTGTATTAATAAATGTTGATCCATATCTTTTCAAAGAATCACCAGCTAAAGTAATTTTATTTATACCTGCATGGCGCAGGTAGTTCCAGCTGGTATAAAGATTATTATAAGAAACGCTGTCTGATTTTAATTGAAGAATATCATTTTGAAGATCCGCACGTAAGCCCAACAGAAATTTTTTCTCAATGGTTCTGTCATGCACATTTTCACGCCATCTTTCAAGCAGCAGCGATAAGCTAATTGCAAAAACGATGATAGCAATTTCCACCAGTATATCAGCTAACTTATGCCTCCAGGTTTTGCCCGGTTCTTTAATTGTATCATAAATGGCTTTTGTATGTTTGGTTACATCATGTTCCGGCATTCTTCTTATTTAATGTGCAAATGTGAAGAAAAGAATGTTTGAATGGTTATTTGTGAAAGATATTATTGCCAGCTTATACTTACATCATCAACACCTGTTGAAGCTCGGCTGCTGCTGCCCGTTGTAGCACTTAACGTAACAATGCGTATCCATACTTTGCCGCTTTGATTATCCAAGGCGCTTCCAAAATTTACTGTAACAGGCGTACTTGCAAATGTTGGCCCTGTTGTTATAGTGGATGGTGATGTAGTTACCGGTGTAAATGTTGTTGGATTATCACCAACCGCATAATCAACCTGCCAGGTAGTAGTTCTGCCTGCACCTTCATATAATGATTGTAGTAAAAAGCTTAATGCAAGATTTGTTTTGCCTGATGTATTGTTTATTTGAAATACGAACGCTGCGCCAGGATCAAACCCTGTTGTGCCGGTTTGCTTAACGCCTAATGCCCTGTTTAATGAAGCTGCCTGCGCAGTGGCATCACTGGTTGATGTTAAGCCTGTTGCACTTGCATAATTTTTAAAGCCTGATGAAGTGTTGCTCCATGAAGATTGATCAGCAGAATAAGTACCATCTATACCAAGTGAAGTTGAAGTAGCAGATAATTTTACAAGAACACCTGCTGGCAATCCGGCACTGATATTATCAAAGTTTAAAGTAAAAGGCGATGTGGTAAGATCAATACCATCTCCGTTGCCAGTGCTGCCGGCACTCTTTGTAACATCAGACGTATTGCGTATTTGGAATTCTTTTGTAGTACCAAATGATTTTGCATAACCTATCCAGTCGCTGGTATCTGTCGGCAATGTATTACTCGCAAATAATGCCGTTGATGAAGTATATAAAAAGATATTGCCTGAAGCATCTGTTAACACATTACTTCCTGAATATGTTGGGTTGCCACTTGCCACAGCACGCATGATTTTTACCAATGTATTTTCTATGGTTGATATGTTTGCATTAAGTTGTGAGATAGAAATGGTTTGTGGTATAACTGTTTTGCCTGTTGTAACTAATGTTGGTGTAGTGCCATAACTATCAATTTCAAGCGAACCGTTATAATTTTTCAAAGTATCGCCGCTAACATCAATTGTTATGGAATCACCAATGTTATAACTTATCGTTCCACCCAAATAAACCGAAATCCCTGCATTACCATCCTGTAAAATAACAGAGCCGGAAGAAATGTTTTTGTTTGATGCATCTGAAATAACCACACCACCAATTTTGTATGCACCAAGTTTCAGATCGTTGCCTTTGTACATGCTGCGGATATTTGCGATAGTGGTTTGTACAGCAGGGCCGCCGTTGCAACGTGTGTTATTAAACTGCACATCGCTTGTGTCGCGTATATATAATTGTTTTGAAGTATTATAAACAGAATAGACTGCTGTAATGGTTCCGTTGCCGTTTGGAACATTCACACCTGCAAAAGATGCATAGCCGCTTGTGCGTAACGTGATTGATTTGGATGAACAGTTTTTTAATGTAAAGCTTACCGAATTTTTTGATGAAGATGTATCAGCATAAATCTTCGATGTATCTGTTTCACTAAATTCAAAATCGTTTAATTGTATCAACATGTTTTGATATGTATCATTCAGATCAGATACATCAACAACCTTTGGCGCAACAGTATTACCTACAGCACCTTTAATAATATAATTATCTTTTACAGGCGAAGCAATTGGCGTTATAGCGCCGGTAACATCTTTACTGCCGCCAAGTTCTATCAGCTTACTATCATCATACAAAATCAGGCCTTTTAATTTTATAAATATTTGCCTGCCTTCAGAGTAAGAAGTATATAGATTGTAATCATCAATATTTATAGCAATACCACCGGTTGAGTCTTCAATAATAACCTGTTTGTAAAAATTGCCTGATGAATCATTAGCAATAACGGTGCCTTCAATTATATCATCATTTGTAATTGTTTCGTTGCTGCCTGTTGTATGCATTGCTTTTAACTGCGCAATGGTTAAAGTAGGCGTAAGGCTTTGCGGAGTATAGGGCGGCGGTGCATCAAATTTTTTATTACATGCAATAATGAAGATTGCAAGCGTTGCAATAAAACAACAACTATAAATGATTGTAGTAATTTTTTTCATTTTTTATTATTAAACTATAAAAATTTAAAAACGTAATGCTATGCTTGCGAAATAATTTATGCCATAAGCATAAGAGTATTTTGCAGGAAATTTATTGATGTCTGATGTTGAATAATCAAATCGCAACTGCTCGTAACCGCCGGCAATGATATCGGTGTTATTCAGCAGGTTATTTACACCTGCATAAATAGCGAGATAAACAGCTTTGCGGTTAGTACCTGAACCAATGTATGTGTTTGGCAGCTTCCATGAATAACCGGCGAATGCATCAACCGTATATTGTGCATCGAGCTTTTGTTCATCTAAAACGCTGTGCCACGTCGCACTGTTTTTAATAAGATTTTCTGTAGCCAGTTCTGTACGGCGGACAGGATTAAAATCAAGCCACATATCATCAAAATAACTTCCTGTTACACTTAGAAACCAGAATTTTGGTGAGCGATAACTGATAGTAAAACTATACGCCTGCTGCGGCGTTGATGGCACTCTGTAATTATCTGAATAAATTGTTTCCGTATTTAAAATCTGCGCTGTGTTGTCAATTGTTGTTACTGCTTTTTGGCGGCTGTTATAATAATATCTGCCAACTGCAGCAGCCCCGCTTATAGTAAGATTGCGGGCAACGTTTGCTTCAAAACCAAACTCGCCACCAAAATATAATTTATCTATGTTGCTTAACGCATAGTTCACAAAATCCTGGTAATCGTCATGATAAAAAGTAAGCACATTAAAGCCATGCTTGGTTTGCGTATAATAGCCAATCAGATGAATTTTTAATTTAGGTGCATTCATTATATAGCCACCTTCAACAGTTTGCACATCTTCGCTGCGCAAACTATCCTGCACTACATCTCTTGTTCTTGGTGATACATAAGCATCCTGGTAATATGGTGCACGTGTTAATAAAGCGCCGCTTACATACAAATAATTTCTTCCATTAATTTTATAAGTAGCACCACCTTTTACACCATAATTATAAAATATATTCGGTGTTGATTTGCCAAAAGAATTATCAGGAAACAACCCATTTTGCACGTTGCCTATTCTTCTGAAAATAGTTTGCGATCCATCACCTGCAATAAAAAAATCAACATGCGGAAACGTAAAAACAAGTTGTGACCACATGTCTGCTTTATTTATGTTGATGACATAATTATATCCATATTTATCTCCGGCTTTTACAATACGGTTTGGATGATTTACATCATTTTGATACGCTGTGCTGCTGTTTGGAAAATCACGCAATGCAAACTGGTTTACATCAACCCAAAAAGAACCACCTAATAAATCAGCAGCCTCTTCGTAAAAGTTATCATGTGAGTACTGATAACTTTCTCCCGCAGTTAAAGCAACATGATTACTTAAACGCACATTCAACACAGAATTAAAATTTATCTTCTTTGTATCAGTAACTCTTTTGCTTAATATATAATAAGAGCGGTTGCCCGTTACATTGTTGCCCGCAATACCATTTGCATTATATATCGTTGCGTTGTTTTCACGATTAACATTGTAAAGATTATCCCAGTTGATCTGTCTTGCTGCTTCACTATTTTTTAAGTTATCAGATACTTCTTCCTGTTGTGTTGGATCATCAGCATAATAGCTTGGTAAGTATCTATAATAATCTGGCCTTGGATCAGGTGCGTTAAACCAATCAAGCGCTGAATAAGATCTTTTTCCAAACTGGTAGCTAGCAGATGTAGTAAGATCAGTTGAATTACTGATGCGATAATCATGTGAAAGAATGATTACAGGCTGGTTTGATTTACTAATGTTAGCGTTTCTCTTCTTGCCATCCTGGTAACCCCAATCAGGATTATAATAATGTGATCCCGAAAGATCAATCATCTCCATTGTTGCAGCACCTTGCCTGCCACTTTCTGTTGGCGCTGCAAATGCAATTAAAGAAAGCAATTGTTTTTGACCGATCTTTTTATCTATTGAAGCAAACCAGCTCCATCCATTATAATACGTTCCGGGCACATAACCTTCGCCGGCATATCTCCTGCTCCCGGAAACAGTAAAAGCCCATCCTTTTTTTGTGATGCCTGTACTATGTGTAAATGCCAGGCGGTGATCATACGTACGGTTTGAATAAGCATACGTAAAGCTGGTTTGTGGTTTTTGTTTGGTGGCACGAACATCAATGTTTGTAGTGTTGCCAATATCACCAAACGCAAATGTGTTATAACGAACGCCAATGTTTATAT
>CAZZXW010000140.1:0-6274 GCA_964658095.1 uncultured Parafilimonas sp.
CTCCAGTATTTTTTGCAGGTATTGATATTGAGTTTCCTTTTCAATACTTATTACTTTAAATGCAGAATTAATTTCATTAAAGCCTTTTCGTAAACCCTGTAATTCTGAAGGTGCATGCCGCACATCAAAATGACGGGAGAAATCACGATAGTGAATGCTTTCTACAAATTGTGTTACTTCTGCCTGCGCTTTTTTTAAGAAGTCATATAAATTATAACATTGATACACTGTTACCGCAAATGCAAGTGCACTTAATAAATACTGTTTATTGAGAGCAAAATAACTAACAACAAATATTTCCGCAGCGAGTAATAAAATGCGTATTAAAAGTTTAATGCCGGGTTGATTATATATCATATTTACTAAGTCTTCTGTACAATGCGGTTCTGGTTAAACCTAATTCTTTTGCAGCCTTGCTTATGTTACCATTGTGTTTTTCAATAACAAGCAGTATAGTATTTTTTTCAATGCTGCTTAAATTAAAATTATCCTGTTCATTGGTGGCAGACATGTTTGCTTCAATTGGAGAGAAGAGCAAATCTTTTTCTGAAAGTTCCTCATCATCGCTCATAATTACAGCACGTTCCATTGTATATTGAAGTTCCCGCACATTGCCCGGAAAAGCATATTTCATTAATTTATCAAGCGCAGATTTATCTAATTCAATTGATGGCTTGCGGTATTTTGCACCATACTGTTTTGCAAAATGTTTTGCCAGAAGAATGATATCATCTTTTCTTGCACGCAACGGCGGTAACATTATTTCAACCGTGTTTATACGATAAATCAAATCTTTTCTAAAACGGTTTTCATTTGCCAATTCCTGCAATGGCATGTTGGTGGCGCATATCAGTCTTATATCAATTGGTATTGGCTGATTGGTTCCTAATCTTATTACCTGCCTGTTTTGCAAAACACTTAAAAGTTTTGCCTGTTGTTGCAATGTTATGTTGCCTATTTCATCCAAAAATAAAGTGCCGCCGTTGGCTGCTTCAATCCTGCCGGTGCGGTCTTCTCTTGCATCAGTAAATGCGCCTTTTTTATGACCGAACAATTCGCTTTCAAATAACGTTTCTGTAAGTGCACCCACATCAACTTTTATAAATGGCTGCTTTGCTCTTAATGATTTTTGATGGATGGCTTTCGCTATTAAATCTTTACCGGTTCCGTTCTCACCTAATATTAAAATGTTTGCATCAGTAGGCGCAATTTTTTCAAGCTTGAAAAAAATATTTTTCATGGCTTCACTTTCAGCAAGCAACTCTGTACCGATTAAATTTTCAGCAGCATCTTTCTTTGCAGCTCCGTCAGCACGTTTGGTTTTTTGAATGATCTCTTCAATATTCGTAAGCAACTTTTCATTGTGCCATGGCTTTAGCAAAAAATCTGAGGCGCCTTCTTTTAACGAACGTACAGCAAGATCAATATCGCCATAAGCTGTTATCATTATTACCGGCACCGTTTTATTCAGCTCTTTAATTCGCTTCAACCAATACAAACCTTCATTGCCGGTATTAATAGAAGACTTAAAGTTCATATCCAGCAAAACCAGGTCAAAATTTGTTTCTCTTAATAATGCCGGCAGGTTTTCAGGATTTTTTTCTGTAACCACTTTTTTTACTTCTGTTTTTAATAAAAGCCGCACGGCAATCAATACATCCGGATCATCATCAATAACAAGTATGCAGGTATTTTTTAAACTCATTTTACATAATTAATAATAAATAATTTTTTATCCCTTACAGTTAGTTCATTAGCTATACCATAAAGCTAAAATATTGGTTTTTAACTACTGAACTATATAATCAAAAATATGATGTATCAAAAACGGACACTTTCTGTTACACAAGCGTACAATGGTATAACTCAAAATGATTGTAATTGATTGTTTCTCAGTGTAAAACTAAAATGGCACTTTGCTTTCTTTGTATATGCCATAATAATTTTTATGAAGAATGAATTGAAAAGTAATTGGTTTACGCTAAGATTGCTTTTAATAATAAATGTGGTTTTAATCGGAGCAATGTTTTTTATGCTTCGCGATATTAAGCATCAGCCAAAACGTTCTGATTGTTCAGAAAGTAAGATAAGAAGTTTAAGCACGGATGCGCTGAATTCAATTTCAATAAAACTAATGTAATAAAACATTTAAAGTGGACAGGGTAATTAAAAAGAAAAGATTTACAACAAAAAAGATAGTAACCATTTCTGTTATTGCAGCTATTGTATTATTAATTGCGGGCAGTTATTTATCTACACGTGGCCCTTCAAAACTAGGCGTTCAAACAGACCGTTTAACAATTAGCGAAGTAACCAAGGGCAAGTTCCAGGAAAATATTCCTGTTAATGGCGTGGTATTGCCGCAAACAACAATTTATCTTGATGCCATTGAAGGCGGACGTGTTGAAGAAAGATATGTTGATGACGGAACCATAATGAAAAAGGGTGAGCCTATTTTACGCCTTTCAAATACTGATCTTGAACTAAGCCTGGTAAACCAGGAAACGCAGGTATATAACCTTTTAACGCAGATGCAAATTTCACGCAACGCTGCACAACAAAATACTGTTGAGAAGTTAAACCAGATGACTGATGTACAAAGCCAGTTAAAAGAAGCTGAACGTGTATATAATCTTGATAAGGATTTGTACGCAAAAAAAGCAATAGGGCTTCAGGAATATAAACAAGCTGAAAATAATTATAATTATTACTCGCAAAAACAAAAGCTTACACAACAAATTTTACAGCAGGATTCACTTTCTAATAAACAACAATTATCACAGGCGCAGCAATCTTACCAAGGCTCACAAAATGCATTGGGTGTAATGCGCCAGAAGGTTGGCGATTTAATTGTGCGTGCACCGGTTGATGGGCAGTTAACTTCTTTAGATGCTGAGGTTGGCCAAAGTAAAAATAAAGGTGAGCGTTTGGGTCAGATTGATGTAATGAATGGTTATAAAGTTCGTGTTGATGTGGATGAGCATTATCTATCACGCATATATACAGGCTTGCGTGGCACATTCAGTTTTGCAGACAGTAACTACGTACTCGAAATTAAAAAAGTGTACACACAGGTAACCAACGGAAGATTCCAGGTTGATATGCTTTTTATCGGCAAAGTACCGCAGGGCATACGCAGAGGTCAAACCTTGCAGATATTATTAGCATTAAGCGATGAAAGAACATCTTTATTATTACCTAAAGGCGGCTTCTATCAGCAAACAGGTGGCAACTGGATTTTTAAAGTAAGTGCTGATGGTAGTAAAGCTTATAAAGTGGACATACAATTAGGCAATATGAACACAGATTACTATGAAGTGTTACAAGGTTTGCAACAAGGCGATAAAGTGGTAACATCAAGTTATGAAAATTATGGAGACATGCAGGAACTTGTATTAAAAAAATAAAATTTAAAACAATAATTATAATACCAAATCATCATGATAAACATTTCACAACTTGAAAAAGTTTACCGCACAGAAGAAGTAGAAACCGTTGCGCTAAACAAACTAACAATGGATGTAAAAACAGGAGAATTCGTCGCTGTGATGGGCCCATCAGGTTGCGGTAAATCAACCTTGCTTAATATACTTGGAATGCTGGATGATCCTGATGCCGGCAGCTTTATTTTTAACGGAACCGAAGTTGCACATTATAATGAACGCAAACGTGCAGACCTGCGTAAAAACAACATTGGCTTTGTCTTTCAGAGTTTTAATTTGATTGATGAATTAACTGTATTTGAAAATGTAGAGTTGCCTTTAATTTATACCGGCGTAAAATCAGCAGACAGAAAGAAAAGGGTAGAAGAAGTGCTGGATAAAGTGCAGATCATGCATCGCCGTAACCATTATCCGCAACAGCTTTCAGGTGGCCAGCAGCAACGTGTGGCAGTTGCAAGAGCGGTAGTAAATCATCCGAAATTAATTCTTGCAGATGAACCTACCGGTAATCTTGATTCTAATAACGGTAATGAAGTAATGCAATTATTAACTGAACTGAATGAGCAGGGCACAACCATCGTAATGGTTACGCATAGCGAACATGATGCACGTTACAGCCATCGCATTATACGCATGTTAGATGGGCAAACTGTTACTGAGAATATTTTGATATAAAGCCTGCATTACAATTTCTTATTGGTTAATGATATAAGTAAACCAGCATTATTAATCTATATCATAAATCAATTTCTATGTTTAAGAATTATTTCAAAACTGCATTTAGAAATTTTAAAAAGAACAAAGCTTTTTCTTTCATCAATATTATTGGTTTGGCAATCGGGCTAATGTGTTTTGTGCTGATGACCGTTTTTGTATATGATGAAATGAGCTATGACAGGTATGTTGCTGATGCAAAAGATATTTACCGTGTTAATCTGAATGTTACCGGCAATGGAAGTGTTGCTGTTTATCCAAACGTTGATTATGCCGTTGGTGAAGGAATGAAAAATGCATTTCCTGAAATAGCATCTTTTGCAAGACTGTCTCCATCACAGGATTTTGTAAAGTATAACAATAAACAGTTTAAAGAAGATAAGCTAGGTTTCGCAGATTCAAATTTTCTGCAGATGTTTTCCGTGCCGTTGATTAGTGGCAGTAATAAAGATGCATTATCACAACCAAACAGTATTGTTGTTTCAAAAGCATTTGCAAAGAAATATTTTGGTCATGAAGAAGCTATTGGAAAATCGTTGACAATCGGTTTGCATAATGCGCTGTATAAAGTAACAGGCGTATTTGATAAAGTGCCGGACAATACGCATTTTCATTTTGATGCATTTATAAGCCTTTCTACTTTTCATATTACCAATCCAACATGGAGCAATCTTGGTGAATATACTTACCTGAAACTGAATAAAAATGTTGATGTAAAAAAACTGGAAGCAAAGTTTCCTGAGCTGGTAAGAAAATATGTAGTGCCAGAAACGGTGCATGATATGGGCGTCAGTTATAGTGAAGCGCTGAAAACTGTAAACACTTTTATATTCACTTTGCAACCGCTTAGTGATATTCATCTTCACTCGCATACCAAATATGAGATTGAACCAAATGGTGATATTCAGTATGTGTATATTTTTTCTATACTGGCAATATTTATTTTGGTGCTCGCTTGTATAAATTTTACTAATCTTTCAATTGCACGTTCTGTAAAAAGAGCCAGGGAAGTGGGTGTAAGAAAAGTAATGGGCTCAGGAAAATTTCAATTAATTAAACAGTTTCTTTCCGAGTCTGTTTTAATGAGTGTTTGTGCAATGCTGCTTTCCATGGTTTTGATCTTTGTATTGCTTCCTTATTTCAACCAGCTTTCCGGCAAACAAATCAGTATTCATTATTTCATTAATTATAAATTTATAATTGCCATGCTTGCATTGATAATTTTTGTAGGAATTATCGCAGGCATTTATCCATCTTTATTTTTATCGTCCTTTAATCCAATAAAAGTTTTAAAGGGTTCATCAACTACAGAAAGCAATAAAAATGTTTTGCGCAGCGGCTTGATTGTATTTCAGTTTTTTGTTTCTACCGCATTAATTATTTCAACCATTATTGTTTACCAGCAATTAAATTATATGCAAAATAAAAAGCTGGGTTATAATAAAGAACAGGTTTTGTTTTTGCCTGAAGGAAGATTGTTAGGCGAAAACCAGGACGCATTCAAGCAACAGTTGTTGCAGGATAGCCGTGTTGTATCTGCAAGCATTTCACGCTCAATTCCCGGTGATGATTTTATGGATGGAACGGAGGTGCATCCTGAAAATGAAAACGGAAACGGAACAGAGATTCACATGAATATTTATCATGTTGATTATGATTATGTGAGAACATTAGGCATGCACATAACAGAAGGAAGATACTTTTCAAAAGAACTTGGTTCAGATAGTGCTGGTGTTGTTATTAACCAGGCTGCAGTAAATGAATTGGGCTGGAATAAAGTTAATCCAATAGGAAGAACCATTGTACGTTCCGGCCAGCATAGATTTAAAGTTGTAGGCGTGTTAGAAGATTTTAATTATACATCAGCCAAACAAAAAATAGCACCATTAATGATGATGCTTGGTAATAACTATGGCGGCGTAATTATCAAGATGACAACATCAGACGTAACAGAATTTTTAAATGAGCTGAAAACAAAATGGAATTCTTTTAATCCGCAAGGCCCTTTAAGCTATATTTTTTTGGATGACAAGTTTGCAAGTTTATATGCAAGTGAATTAAGAACACAACGAATATTTTCAGCGTTTGCTGTTATTGCAATAATCATTGCCACACTT
>CAZZXW010000140.1:6284-7942 GCA_964658095.1 uncultured Parafilimonas sp.
TTGGTTTGTTTGGGCTTTCAGCGTTTGTAATTGAACAACGCACAAAAGAAATTGGTATAAGAAAAGTATTGGGTGCTTCAATACAAAATGTTTTACTGCTGGTTTCAAAAGAGTTTTTATCACTTGTTGTAATTGCATTTATAATTTCTATTCCCGTTACATACTGGGCAATGCATAAATGGTTACAGAATTATGCATACAGGATACGTATCAGTGTAGGTGTATTTGCAATTGCTGGTGTTGTTGCGCTATTGATAGCATTGATCACTATCAGTTTTCAATCTATTAAAGCAGCAATCGCAAATCCTGTAAAGAGCTTAAGAACCGAGTAATAATTATAAATGATGAATTATAAATTATGAGTGTTTTGGTTTTGAATTTTTCCTCTTGACTCATAATACAAAAACTTAAAGCTTCTTCTATGATAAAACATTATTTAAAGATTGCCTGGCGCAATATGCAGAAGCAAAAGATGTATGCGATAATTAATATCGGTGGATTTGCTATCGGAATTGCTGCCTGTTTGCTGATTGCACTGTATATAAAAAATGAAGCGAGCTACGACCAGGATAATCCTAATAAAGACTGTGTATACAGGGTAATTGGTGAGGCAAAACAAAACAATGAAACACACAGTGGTGTGAGTTTTCCGGCGCCAATGGCTAAAGCTTTATTAAATGATTTTCCTGAAGTAGAAAAAGTTGGTCGCACTATGAGCAGTGAATTATTTGGTGGCGCAAATAACCAGGTAAGAAGAACAGACCAGTCAAATAATACGTATGAATCAGGTTTTTGTTTTGCAGATACTTCAATGCTGGATATACTGAATGTGCACATGATTTATGGCAACAAGAACGAGGCATTAAGCGAACCAAATTCTATTGTGATTTGCAAAAGCATGGCAGATAAATATTTTCCTAATCAAAACCCTGTTGGTAAAACAATGGTGTTCAATAACAACACTAAAGACCTGATAAAAATTGGTGGTGTTATGCAGGATTTTCCGGTGAACTCCCATCTTCAATATCACGGTTTTATTTCATTGGCAGGTATAAATTTCTGGGATGGTGAACAACAGCAATGGACAGCGAGTAATTATCAGATTTACCTGCAGTTAAAACCGAATGTAAATATTGATGCTTTTAATAAAAAAATTACTGCGGATGTTTTGGATAAATATTTCATTCCGGCAATGATTGCTGAAGGCAGAAAAAATGTAAAAGAAAACCTGAAAGGTGCAAGATTATACCTGCAGCCTGTTACAGATATTCATCTTCATTCTTATAATATTGATGAAGATAATGCGAAGCATGGTGACGTACGTTTTGTATATCTGTTTGCTGCCATCGCCGCTTTTATTTTGATACTTGCCTGTATTAATTTTTTGAATCTTTCTACTGCACGTTCTGCAAACCGGGCAAAAGAAGTTGGCGTGAGAAAGGTTGTTGGTTCATCAAGAAATAATCTCATCAAACAGTTTCTTACAGAATCAATGTTATATAGTTTTCTATCTTTTTTAGTCGGAAGCATAATTGCCATTTTTGTGTTGCCAGTGTTTAATAAAGCAGCCGGTGTACAGCTTATTTTTCCATTTAATGAATGGTGGCTTTTGCCTTCGCTTGCTTTATCTGCTTTTGTAATTGGCTTGATTGCCGGTT
>CAZZXW010000141.1:0-4488 GCA_964658095.1 uncultured Parafilimonas sp.
AGAAGCATTGAGAAATGCTGTTGATATAATTTGATAGTAATGATTGATTTTTTAAAAGAGTGCTTATGGAAAAATTTTGCAGCATGTATTGATATGCTAAAAAACGCAATAGAACTTTGGCCTGAAGAATATTGGAACAGCCATAAGAGATTTTTTTTCACCGCTTATCACACGATTGTTTTTTTAGATTATTACCTCACCATTCCACTTGAAGAATTTTCTGCTTTGTTGCCATACACACTTATGGATTTTGAAAACATTCCTGAAGACGCTGTTGATGATGTAGTTCCTGATAAGATCTATTCAAAAAAAGAGTCGCTTGAATATGTTAAATACTGCCGTGAAAAATGTAAGTCAGTAATCCAAGGCTTAACTGAAGAAACCTTACAACAGCAATGGATAAATAAATTGGGAAGCCCGGATTTATCAATGGCAAGCTCTTCTATAGTTAGTTACTCAGTAACGGAAATACTTTTGCATAACATGCGGCATGTGCAGCATCATGCAGCGCAATTAAACTTACTGTTACGGCAAACAATAAATCAGGCGCCAAATTATATTTTTGAAGTACAGGATTGTTTATATGATTAATTAAATTTAAAACTTATACAGTGATCAAAAAGTTTTTTTACTTTTTACTTTTTACTTGTTACCTGCTGAAATCATCAGCGCAGAACATTGATGTTTATCCAACGCATTGGTTTGTTGGAATGAAGAATCCAAACCTGCAACTGATGATTCATTCAACAAACATCGCAGATAAAATTCCGATGATTAAAATGCCTGCAACCGGAATGAAATTAGCAGATGGCGTTACGCTTACAAAAATTGAACGCGTCGAAAATCCCAACTATGTTTTTTTAGATGTAGTAATTAATAAGAGTGCACAACCCGGTAAGCGCATATTTAGTTTTGGACAAGCCGATAAAAAAGTTTCTATTGATTATGAATTGAAAGCAAGAAGAAAAGGCAATGGTACTTTATATGCACAAGGTGTTACATCGTCCGATTTTATTTATCTTTTAATGCCTGATCGTTTCAGTAATGGTGATACAACTAATGACCGGGTTGCAGGCATGAGAGATCAGTCATTAAACCGTGATTCAATTTTTACAAGACATGGCGGCGATCTGCAGGGAGTTATCAATCATCTTGATTATTTAAAAGACCTTGGCGTTACAACTCTCTGGATGACGCCCGTTCTTGAAAATGATATGCCCAATCGGACTGAGCATGGTTATGCATTTACCAATCATTATAAAATTGAACCAAGAATCGGAGGCGAAAAAGCTTACCTGCAATTAAGCGATGAACTGCATAAGCGTGGCATGAAACTGATACAGGATGCAGTGTATAATCATGTTGGCTTGTATAATTTTTTTGTACAGGATCTGCCATCAAAAGATTGGTTGCATCAGTGGCTAACATTCACACAAACAAATTACAGGGATCAGCCTTTGTTTGATCCGTATGCTGCAACATCAGATATAAAAAAAATGAGCGATGGCTGGTTCACTAAACAAATGCCTGACCTGAATCAATCAAACCCACTTGTTGCAAACTTTCTTATTCAGCATGCTATTTATTGTGTTGAAGAATTTGGTGTTGATGGCTGGCGTATTGATACTTACATTTATAATGATCTCAACTTTATGAACGCCTGTAATAAGGCATTAACTGATGAATATCCGCACATCACCATGTTTGGTGAAGCATGGGTGCATGGCACAGCGAATGAAGCTTATTTCGCACAGAACAATATCAATACGAAATTTAAAAGCAACCTGCAGGGCGTTACAGATTTTCAATGTTTGTTTGATGGCATTCAGCCTGCATTAACATCACCTTCCGGCTGGACGGATGGCGTGAATAAATTATATAATACATTAAGCAATGATTTTTTATATGTTGATCCCACACGCAATGCCATCTTCTTAGATAACCATGATTTAAGCCGCTGGTATTCTGTTGTTGACAGCAATCTTGATAAAGATAAAATGGGTTTTGAATGGTTATTAACTGAACGTGGCGTTCCGGAAATGTATTATGGTGATGAAGTGCTGATGGCTGGTGTTACTAATCCTGATGGCTGGGTGCGTTTAGATTTTCCCGGTGGATGGAATGGCGATAAAATGAATGCGTTTACAGGTGCAGGTTTAAGGGACGATCAGAAGTCTGTTCAATCATTAATAAAAACATTAGCGAATTTCAGAAAAACATCTTCTGCATTAAAAACAGGAAAGCTGATGCAGTATTTACCGGCTGATGGTTTGTATGTTTATTTCAGGTATGATGATGCGCAAACAATCATGTGCGTAATGAATACAAGTAATAAGCAACAAACTATTGATTTTTCAAAATATGCAGAACGCACTAATAATTTTTCAACGGCGGATGATGTATTAACCCATACATCTTATAAAACATCGTCCTCCTTAACTGTTGATTCTTTGCATACATTAATACTTGAATTAAAAAAATGAGGCTGTTATAAAACAGCCTCAAAAAATTATCTCCAGGAACCTCTTTTCCAATAGTAACCACGACCACTGTTAACCCATGCACCGGATGTCCAAACCCGATGTGCTCTTGGTTGTGCCCAGTAACCATTACGATAAACATAGCGGCCGCCATGCCAGTACCAATCGCCATCAACCCAAACATAATTTGAGCTTGGTGCAACAGGACGTTCATATACCGGAGCTACAGGTTGATCAACTACCGTATAACGTGTAGGCCCGCAACTGCTGAATGTTATAATGCCTGATATAAGCATTATGAAGAAAAGTAATTTTTTCATTGTGAACATTTTTAATATTTAAAGATCAGCTAACAAATGCCAGCGTTTTATAGAATTATAAAATGACTGGTGGATTAATTAACAAATGCTAAGACAATGAAAAAATATGCTAATATATTACAGGTGTAACTGAATAACCTTGCTTCATTAAAACACGAATCAAACCGCTATCGCCGCCCAAATGCCCGGCACCAACAGCAAAAAATGTTGGTAGCAGCTTAGCCTGGTTAATAATTTCAGGTATCCATTTTTTATTACGGTTGTTTAAAAGCAGGTCATCATACTGCGAAAGCTCATCATCTTTATTAAGCATCTTGTTTAATGCATTTAAATCTTTTTGCTCATACAAAGTAAGAAGCTGGTTGAAACCTTGCTTTGTGCTGTCGATATTATTAAGCGTTTCGGCAAGTTCAGTTGCCTGTTCTTTATAAGGTATTTCATCAAAAATTTTTAACTGGTCTTCCACATCTTCCAGGCCTTTAATTTCCATGTTGTTTGCTTTAGCCAGTTGTTCAAACTTTTGTTCCCATGCTTCTGTGCCTTCACAGCCAAGTAATGAAGGATAGATCATAGCTTCGGCAAGTTCAGGCTTTAAAGTATTAATAGCAGTTATAGCAATGCCTGTTAACTTTTTAAACTGAACAGAAAGTGAATCATATTGTGTTGCAGATAATAATTGCTTCAGCGTTGTATCATTCTTCATGTTCATCTGCTGCATTGTTTTCAGCATTACAGACGGATCATCAAGATCAACTTCCAAAAACAATTTTTGGGTTGAATAGAACTTCGCCCTTAATGTATCACTTACTTTAATTTTATCAGCGCACATTAAGTGAATGGTTCCATATAAATAAGAAGGCTTGCTTATACCTGGCCCGGTTATTTGCCAGAGCAAAGTTTTAGCAAGCTTGTCCTGTGCATTAACGTGAATACATGAAATGATAAGTAGTGATGCAAACAATAATCTCTTCATTAAAAAATTCTAACTATTTGTTGTAAAGATGCTATTCGTCATCTTTTGCTTTAACTCGTTTTCTTAGCTCGCTTAAAGGCATTGATATCATTCTGCCGATTGGTTTTCCATCACGATAAGTGATAACTTTCAACTGCGTTGCATCAATAGGTGCAATTAAAGGTTGTGTATATTTTGGATAGAATTGATCAGGATAAGAATTATCAAAACTGTAATAAATATCCAAACCATTCACTTCATTTTTCAGTTCAATTTTAAGTGAACTATCTGCAGTTATGGTTGGAATAAAATCAGGATCATACATGCTTGGCGCATACTTTACTTCCTCAATATTAAAACGCTGAAACTGCGCTTCGATCCTTGATACAAAATTATCCCAGTTCTTATTTTCTACCGGCGACCATGCATCTTCTGCAACAGCAAATGCACGTGGCCATGTCATATATTCAACCTGCCTGAAATTATATACCTGCTCTGTCCATAAATTGCCTTGCATACCAAGCACATATTTTTGTTCGTCTTTATTTAGTGCTGCCGGCATTGGGTTAAAACTGTACACTTTATTCAAACGAAGCGTAGCATAAATTGGCGGTTCCATAATTGCATCACTTTGCCGGTAATCAAGATACACGTATTGAGTAGGGCTCATTACAACATTATGACCAAGCCTGGCAGCTACAACACCTCCATCCTGGTTGCCTTTTGTACTATCACT
>CAZZXW010000141.1:4498-7906 GCA_964658095.1 uncultured Parafilimonas sp.
CATCATGTGCACCACGCCAACTCATTACTGCAGCATTAGGTGCAATACCGCCTTCTAAAATCTCATCCCAGCCCATAAACTTTTTTCCTTTCGATTCAACGATTGCTTCTAATCTTTTTTCAAAATAGCTCTGCACTTCTTCATACGTTTTTAAATTTTCTTTTTGCATCAACGCATGAACAGAATCACTTTGTGCCCAGAAATTTTTTGGGCATTCATCACCACCGCAATGAATATATTGAAATGGAAACAGCGCTGCCAGTTCCGTTATTATCTTATCTAAATACACATATACTTTTTCATTGGCAGGACAAAGCGTATTATCAACCAATGCTTTTGGCGGCCTTTGCGACCAATCCATAATTTCTTCACCAGAACGAACTTTATATTTATCTGCGCCAGCCGTGCAGGATAGTTCAGGATATGATGTAATTAATGCAAGGCTATGGCCGGGCACATCAATCTCGGGCAGAATGTTTATAAATCTTTCTTTTGCATACTGCACCAACTCTTTTATGTCATCCTGCGTATAAAAACCACCGTATGTTCTCGGCTCATCTGCAGGTATTGGTTTAAATTCCCCAAAATGCCCAACACGTTTTGCGTTGTATGCACCAACTTTTGTAAGGTTTGGCAAGCTCTTTATTTCAACACGCCAGCCTTCATCATCAGCCAAATGCAAATGCAATAAATTAAGTTTATATTTTGCCATCTGATCAATATGTTTCTCCACTTCTTTTTTTGTGAAGAAGTGACGCGACACATCTAACATCAAACCACGCCAGCCGAATCTTGGATAATCTGTGATCTCTACACAAGGAGCTTTCCATTCAATATTCTTTACTAAAACACTGTCTTCAATTTGTACCGGCAACAGTTGCATTAATGTTTGCACGCCATAAAAGATACCAGCCGGTTTATTTGCCTTAATAATTATTTGTTTTGATGTAACGGACAATTTATAACCTTCATCACCAAGCGTTGCATCACTGGTTTTGTTTAGTGTTAATTGTATAACAGCAGTTGGATTGTTACCTGAAACAGAAACTTTATAACCCGTTGGAACGGATAATCTTTTCTGCAGATCAACAACCGTTTGTTTAAGGTCTGTTGTTTCAATTGTTTGTATTGTGATGTTGTGCGGTAATAAAAAATATCCTGTTTTCTTTTCAATTTTTACAGGTTGCGGCACGATTGCAATAGATGAATCATGATTACAGAAAGCAGTTAATGCAGTTATAACTACTACAACAAGCAAGCTGATTTTTTTCATTTGATGTATTAATGTGTGAGCGATAAAAATAATGCAGGATGATTATAATTAATCAATCTTATTATTCTTAATTTTTATCTGCAATATCTTTTATAACGATGCGTGGATAAGGTTCTTCTTTTATATTAAGCTTATATCTTAAAACAACATCGCCATTATAAATTACCTGCAGCCATTGCGGGCTTTGTGATGTAACAAGATAAGAGCAATAAATTTTGTTGCCTGATATAGTTGCTGTTTTATTTACAGCAGATGATGAATCTATTGTTGCAATGTCTGCTGAATCAACAGAAGCAAGATCTGATACAGATAATCTTTTATGTTCATCGTCTGTTTGCAATTCAATTTTTATTGTATCGCCAACAGTTGCATCTATTATTCCTTTTGCAGGTGAATATGCATTTATTCTATAATGATTAAAAGCTGATTGTTTAAAAGGCGAATTCTTAAACTCGTTCAACGTTGGCGGGTTATCCAGTAACGTCCACTTTACATCTTCAGGATAATGATCTTCTATAAAATATTTTGGCGGTGTTAAAAAATAATAATCATTATAATCTCTTATAAATTCTGTACCTGAAAAACTTAAGTAACCACTTGCCCAGGTTGCATCCAGCAAATACCAGTTGCTGTCAATCATCACCGCATTCCAATTATGGTTGCATTGAAATTTTTTAGAACCTAAGTTTGATCTTGCATAACCACAAATAATTTCACTTTTTATACCTGCAAAATCGCAAAGCGTTTTAAATAATCTTGCATAACCTTCGCAAACAGTTTGCCTTCTTTTCAATACAATGCGTGCAACTCTTTCATCTAAAGGCCGCAAGCAAGGCAGGCTGTCTTCTTCACTTTCAACGCCATCATCATGATATTTTACATACGGTTGAAAACGCAGCGTGTTGTATTCAATGTGTTCAGTTATCCACATAAAAATAGAACGCACCTTTTCAAGTTGTGTGTTATAAGGTGCAGTAAGCAACTGTGCTAATGTATCAGGAGAATTTGAGTTAATATCTTCTGCACGCCAGTCAATGGCAGAGAAACTTTTTTTCGAATTTTGAGTAAAGCAAAGGCTTGTAATAAATAACAGGTAGCAACAAATCAACCACTTCATATCATCACTATTCTAAGCGCATAAAATTACAAATTGCATTTCAATAATAATGAATGTTGTTATATTAAAACTGGTAACGAATAGCTATGCCTCCCCAGCCACCTTCAAAATAATTATAGCTAATAAAATTGTACGAAGGTTGCCAGTCAAGGCTTATATTAATAGGTGCATTGTTAAGCTGATAATCTAATCCAACTACACCATCAACACCAACGGCAGAGCCTGTGTGGCGTGTAGGATAGGTTTTTATCCACTTCTTATTCCAAAACCCAAGATGTGCACCAGGCCCGTAATAATAGTGCAATCCTTCCATACTTTTTATGTTTCCGTAAATCTCATAAAGCGTTGTAACACGGTCGCCATACTTCCAGGTATACAGCAAAGCTTCAAGTTCACTATTAGCAGTTATAACTGTTTTTGCTGTTATAGCAGCAGGATAATATTTTACACCGACAGAAATAATGTTATCAATATTGGTAATGGTTTTTTGTGCATACATTGTTGAACTTAAACTCATAAAGCATAATGCAATTAAAAGTTTTCTCATGTTATTATGTTTTATTAAAAGGCATAACGAATTCCTAATCCACCCCATCCGCCTTCAAAATAATTATAGCCCACAAAATTAAAAGAAGGCTGCCAGTCAATGCTTACATCTATGGGCGCACCTTTTATTTTATAATCAAGGCCAAGCACACCATCAACGCCGAACATTAATCCATCACTGCGGCCGGGATAATGATCTTTCCAGCTGTTGTTCCAAAACCCAATATGCGCACCGGGGCCGAGATAATATTTCAATCCATCAACACCGTTAATATTACCATGAATTTCATAAAGGCCGGTAAAGCGTGTGCCATAATCCCAGAAATAAGCAAGCCCTTCCAGCGCAACATCATCTTTAATAAAAGTTTTTGCTGAAATAGCGCCGGGATAAAATTTTACGCCAATGGCCGTTTTGTAATCATCGCCAAGCGCCATTTTTTGTGCATGTGCATTTGCAATGATTGCAATAAGT